>RFIF01000045.1 GCA_003695655.1 Cyanobacteria bacterium J069 | reverse complement strand
TGCAGGATACGCCCGTCAGCTATCCCGACGGCTATGAAACCTATACCCCCCAAAACTACGGCGGTGGCTTTTATGGAGCTATGAGCTTTCGGGCGGCGCTGGAACAGTCCCGGAACATTCCCGCCGTTAAGCTGGGGCAAGAGATCGGCATCAATCGCATCATCGAGGTCTGCCGCACGCTGGGCATTAAAAGCCCGATTGAACCCGTGGTGTCGCTGCCGCTGGGGTCGGTGGATCTGACGCCGCTGGAGATGGCTGGCTCCTACGCGACCTTTGCCAGCGGCGGCTGGCAATCGGACACGACCTTCATCGTCCGCGTCACGGACAGCACCGGGCGAGTGCTACTCGACAACACGCCAAATCCCCAGCTCGTGCTCGATCCCTGGGCGGTCGCTTCGCTGAATGACATTATGCAAGGCGTCATTACGCGGGGCACGGCGCAGGGTGCCAGCATTGGCCGCCCCGCCGCTGGTAAAACCGGCACCACCTCGGCCGAGCGAGATATCTGGTTTGCGGGCTATGTGCCGCAGCTTTCAGTGGCGGTGTGGGTCGGCAACGATAACTACAGTCCGGTCGGTCAAGGGGCGACGGGCGGTCGCTACGTCGCCCCCATCTGGCGCAATTTCATGCTGCGGGCGCTGAAGGATGTGCCTGTGGAGCAGTTTCAGCCGCCGTCTGCCTTTATTCGACCGTAGTTTGAGCGGAAGAGCTGAGGGGATAATGAGATGATGAGAGCGTGAGGCAGAGTGCTGGCCGAGTGCTGGCCGAGTGCTGGAATGATGGCGAGATCAGATTGTTCGTAAGTCCCAGCACTCCGTTATTCCACTCCGTTTTCCTGTTCGCCCTTTCTCCTTTTCTAACAAGTGTCTCAAGCTGCCGAGATCCAAGCCATCTTTAACCGCATTGCGCCCGTCTACGATTTGCTGAACGACGGGCTGAGTCTGATGTTTCATCGCGTCTGGAAGCGGATGGCGGTGGGCTGGAGTGGGGCAAAATCCGGCGATCGCTGTTTGGATGTGTGCTGTGGCAGTGGCGATCTGGCGCGGCTGCTGGCGTGGCGCGTTGGCGCAACTGGCGAAGTCGTGGGGCTAGATTTCTCGGCAAACCAGTTGGCGATCGCCCAAGCGCGCACGGCTCAATCTTCAGTGCCGCTGAATGTTACCTGGGTCGAGGGTGACGCGCTGCACCTGCCCTTTGGCGACCACGAGTTTGACGCTGCGACGATGGGCTACGGGCTGCGCAACGTGGTAGATATTCCCGCCGCGCTGGCGGAGCTGCACCGCGTGCTGAAACCGGGTGCGTCGGTGGCGATTCTCGACTTTCACCGGCCTGACAGTCCCCAAATGCAGGCATTTCAGCAGTGGTATCTGGACGCGCTGGTGGTTCCCACAGCGGCGCGGCTGGGCATGAAAGACGAATACGCCTATATTTTTCCCAGCCTAGAGCGCTTTCCCCAGGGTTCTGAACAGGAGCGTCTCGCTAAACAGGTCGGATTCACCTACGCCGAACACCATGCGATCGCTGGCGGCCTGATGGGCGTGCTGGTTGCCACCAAGCGGCGCGACTGGTAGGCGGGGCGACTGGTAAGCGGGGCGATCGCGAGCCTAACGGTAGGATAGAAGAAACACTTGTCTTTCCACCTGACCCCTGACTCCTGACCCCTGACCCTTGACCCCTCACCCGCCTATGACCGCCCCTAAACCAGAATCTCCAGCCGCGCCGTCTGAGCCAGGAAACGCCGCTCGAATTCGGAATTTTCTGATCGCCATGGTGGCGATCGCCCTCAGCACCTCCATTTTCTTTGGGTTGCAAACGCCCACCGGGTCGGGCAGCCTGACTGCGCTGGCAGAGTCCGCCGTGCCCCTAGAGGAAGCGCTAACCAACGGCAAGCCAACGCTGATGGAGTTTTACGCTAACTGGTGTACGAGCTGTCAGGCGATGGCGCAGGATATGGGCGAGCTGAAGGAAGAATATGGCGATCGCGTCAACTTCGTCATGCTGAACGTGGATAACGACCGCTGGCTGCCTGAAATGCTCTCCTACCGGGTGGATGGCATCCCGCATTTTGTGTACCTGGACAGACAGGGTGAGGCGATCGCCAGCACCATCGGCGAACAGCCCCGCACCATTATGGCCGCCAACCTGGAAGCGCTGTCGCAAAACGCCGTCCTCCCCTATACGCCCGCCAGCGGACAAGTCTCCAAAGTAGACTCGACCGCTGCCAAAGCTACGCCCGACGACCCCCGCAGCCACGGTAGCCAGGTAGGGGTTGGGAGTTAGGGGTTGGGGGTTAGGGTGTGTTGTGAAGCCGCTCTTTGCCCACTGTGTCAGCTTGGCGGTTCCGTTTTCCTCTTTTTTCAAGGGGCGAGGGGGAATTAAAGCGCTACAAAGCACCCCCAACCCCTAATTCCCCGGCTGCACGGGTTCGTCAGACTGGCGCGGGGTCGGTCGGGCGGGCGTGGTGATGACGCGATCGACCGCGAGGTTGAGCTGGTAGCGCAGCGAGTCGTTGCCTCTGGGGACTACTACAAACTCGTAAAAGCCGCTTTGAGGAAGGGTTCCCGCCCAGCGGGTCATTTCCGAGTCTTCCAGGATCGGCGGCACTTGGGCACTGGGGCTGGGCGGATAAATTGAAAACAGCGCCGCGCCCGCATTGGTTTCCAGGTCAACCCGAGCGGGCTGGTCGGCTTCTAGATTGGCGATGTAAACCCTGCCCTCGCCGGGTTTCAGGTCGCCGCGCACTGACTCGCCCAGCGCACCGGAGGCAAACTCAATTCGGCTGAGGGTTCGGCCCGATTGCAGCGCCGCCACCTGATCGGCAGCCATGCCCTGCCACACTTGCCCGATGGGGGCGTTGATAAAGTCCTGTCCGCGCAGGTCGGGAAAGCGATGGAAGAACTGCGCGTCGGTGAGGTCGTTGAGGGCGCGGCTGCTGACGTAGAGCTGGTTGACGGCTGTGCGCCAGGCCGTGCGATCGCTGGCTGAGTATTTGCCCAGCTTGCGCCGCGCCGCACTGCTGAGTTCCTGCTCGAAGGTATCCAGCCATTCCGTGGCGATCGCGTCCCATTTTTCCCGCCATTCGGCGTCTTCCTCGCCTTTGCTGAGGCTGCGTCCGCCTAGCTCCGGATAGCGCTGATGAAAGGTGGTGTCGGTAATGCGGACGAGGAAGCCAGAGTCGATGCCTAGAGTCTGCCGACGCTGGGTGAGGGCAGATTTGCGCTGCTGCTCCTCGGCCGAAAACTCCGGCTCTGGTGAAGGGCTGACAGTTTCCACCACGTCCGGCGGCGACGAGCTGCCCGGCAGCAGCGACAGCCATACATCGCGGGTGCCCCATACAGCGGCAGAAACTCCGGCGGCGATCGCCACCGTTGCCAAAATTGGCCCAATGCCCAGGCCGCCGAGGGTTGCCTTTGTCGGCGCAGGGTTGACAGGAGCGGGTGCCGGCACAGCCGCCGTTGGCAGGGTGTGGGTGCCCGGCGCAGCGGGGGAACGGGGCGACACCGCATAAGTCGGCTGGCTGGAGGGCGGTGCAGGCTGGGGCGGCATTGGCGGAATATAGGCGGCACCAGGTGGCAGGGTTCCCAGCGCAGGCGTGAGGCTGGGACTGGAACCCGGCAGCCCTTGCAACGCTTGCAAAACTTCGGCAGCCGTCTGAAAGCGATCGCGCGGGGCATCCGCCAGCATTTTCGTCAGGGTGCGGCTAAACGACGGACTCAGGTTCACCAGCCGCCGCCAGTTGCCCGCTGATAAATCGCCCAGATCTCCCGGCTCCTTGCCCGTCAGCAGCACCAGCCCCGTCACCGCCAGCGCATAGAGGTCGCTGTGGGCATAGACCTGGCCGTGATCCATCTGCTCGTCGGGCGCATAGCCGACCTTGCCGACGCGGGTGGGCGTGGGTGCGCTGGGTGTATACTGCGACGCGACGGAAGCCGCCACCTGCTTGACGCCGCCAAAATCAATCAGTACAGGCAACTGATCCGCCGTCCGCAAAATCAGGTTGTCGGGGGAAATATCGCGATGCACCACGCCCAGCTCGTGGATGTAGTGCAGCACGGGCAGCAGGTCGCGCATCAGTTGAATGACTTCCGCTTCGGAAAACGTCTGTCCCTGGAGGCGGCGCTGGTCGAGCAGTTGGCGATAGGTCTGTCCGTCTACAAAATCTTGCACCAGAAACAGGCTGGGCTTGCCGTTAAACTGCGTGCGGCAGAGTTCGCGAAAGCGCGGAATCTGCGGATGCTGGAGCTGATATAGAACGCCCGCTTCTCGCTGAAACAGTTCCTCGGCCTTTTGCAGGGCGTAGCTGCTCTGCACCTGGGGCGCAAACTCCTTCAGCACGCAGGATTCGCGAAATCGATTCTGGTCTTCTGCCAGATATGTCCGCCCAAAGCCGCCATGTCCCAACTCGCGTACAATCTTATAGCGATCGCCCAACAGCGCTTGCTCGCCTGCTGGAGCCGCCAGCGTTTCACCACACCAGTTGCAGAAGCGGCTGCCTGGCGCGTTGGCATGGCCCTGGCTACAATAAAGCGACATGACAGTTTATCGGGGTTGGGGTTTAGAACTGGGGAGTTAGAACTGGGGAGTTAGAACTGGGGGACAAATCTTGAACCTAGCCTAGTTTAGCAAAGGGTGTTTTTGAGGGGCTTCGCTTTCCACTTGTTTACATTACCTGCAACTGGCCCTACATCATGACCTTGCATCGTTGATCCAGCCGACCTCTGCTCCTGGTTGGCGGACAAGCCTTTTCCCTGATTCCCCAACTCCGCCTCTCAGAAGGGGAGCAGGGAAGCCGGAGCCTAAAACTGGAACGACAGCTAAACAACTGCAAACGACAGTCAAACGACACTAAAACCCATGAGTAGCGAACTTGAGTGGACACCTGAAGCCGAGTCCCGCCTGAAAGAAATTCCTTTCTTTGTACGCCCAGCTGCCCGCAAAAAAATTGAGAAATTTGCCCAGGAAGCGGGCATTTTGCAGATTACAGAAGCCGTCTATGAGCAGGCAAAGCAGAAGTTTGGCTCCAAGTGAAATCTAGTGAAATCTAGCGAAATCTACGTAGAATCCCTGTGAGAGCCACCTCAACCGTCCGCTAGGGAGTGATGGACGAGCAGCAGGTTTCAGTTTTTGCAACTCGGGTCAAGGGGCAATCATTTAGGGAATACAGTCGGGGAATGAAAGACAGGGGCAGTAGATGCTGTGCCTGTTTTAATTCCCTACTTAGCCCACCCGGATTGCTGTTATGAATAATCGACCTTTGATGTTGGGTGCGATCGCAACGTATTTGGCGATCGCCAGCGCTGTGAATGCCTGTCCCAGCGATCCGCTCCCCGCTGCCCCCAATGTTCCAGCGACAGTCAGCCAGGTGACGGCTCCCGACAATGTGCTAGTGGTCATTCGCCGCGAGGGTGGCTTCTGCCGTCCGCCGGGCTGCTTTTCGGAAGTGATGATCCGCCGGGACGGCACCTATCGCTTTTCTACCCACGACGCGGTTTCTGCGACGGGTCGTTTTCGCTGGGGAGAACTGCAACAACTGCGATCGCGCATTGCCCGCGCCGATTTTGAGCAGATTCTTAGCGGCGAACCTGTTTCCAATCCGCTGCCCGATCTGTGTCAGCTAGCCTTTGATGGGCCAGAAGCCGTCTACCGCTTTTATCCAAATGGTCAGATGCAAGAAATTCGCGGCTGCCAGACCGAGATCAATGCCGATAGTCGCTTGTTTCAACAGCTTGAACGACTCTATCAGCGAGTTTCTGAAGCGAGTTTCTGAACAGGCCTATCAGCAGGCTTGATCTCAGAGATCAGGAGTCAGACCAGTGATTTTGAATGGGGGGTGAATGGGAAGCTTGCGTAGGAGATTTGGAGGAGTGCCTGGCAATCTTACCCCTAGAGCCTGTCCCCAAAACCTGAGAGCACCTGGCTCCTGATGTCCCACCCCTACTCCCTGAGGGCCGCCTGTGCCGCCTGTGCCAGCGCTTTGAGGGTGGCTGCATCGGGAGATGGGGCAGGGCTATCCATGTTGAGCCAGAGCAGGTATTCTATGTTGCCTGCGGGGCCCACCAGGGGCGACCAGGTGAGATTGACGTAGCGCCAACCGAGTGGTTGAGCGGCGTCGAGCACTTGGGCGATCGCCCCTGCTTGGTCGGCGGCCTCGCGCACCACCCCTTTTTTGCCGACCTTCTCTCGCCCTACCTCAAACTGCGGCTTCACAAGCAAAATCGCATCCCGAGGTGGCTCCAGCAGGCCCCACAGCGCTGGCAGCACCTTGGCAAGAGAAATGAACGAGACATCCACAACGCCCAAATCAGGATGCGGATCGGCTTCAGTATAGAGTTCGGCAGGGGTAAGGTGGCGCAGATTGGTACGCTCTCGCAGCACCACCCGCTCATCCTGGCGAATACTCCAGGCCACTTGCCCATAGCCCACATCAATGCCGTAGACCCGCGTGGCTCCAGCTTGTAGCAGGCAGTCGGTAAAGCCACCCGTGGAGATGCCCCCATCCAAACACACGCGCCCCGCTACAGGAACCTGAAACGCTGCCAGCGCCTTGGCCAACTTTTCACCGCCGCGAGACACAAAGGGCGATCGCGCTTTTAGCTCAATCTGGGCCGCCGGATCGACCTCAGTTGCTGGCTTATCAATCACCTGCCGATTCACCCGCACTTCGCCAGCCCGAATTAGTCGCTGCGCCTGCTGCCGCGATTCACAAAGCCCCAGGTCTACCAGTTGTGCATCTAGCCGCTGCCGCGCCACAGTTTTTTCCTGATTAAATAATGACAAGACATGAGGAATGACAAGAAATGAGGGACGAATTAAAACCTAAAAACATTTGAAGACCGTTGCCAGGATATAGCTTCTGAAGCCCACCCCAGTTTGTGTTGCTCTGGGATTCATTCTTGCTTTGTCCACGACTCTCCTTTGCCCATGATAAGAGGATTAGAGGCAGAGGCTCAGGCAGAAGCATGAGAGCACCCGCTTGCCTGGAGCTTGATTCAGAGAGTTGGGCGTTCTTGGCTAATCCCTCTCTTTCTGTAGTTCGTCTAAAGTTCAGCCCAGTTCTGGAAATGCCTCCCTAAGATAGAGGGTGAAATCCGGACTGGCCACTTGCCGCAACGGTCGGTCGCCCAATACCGGGAGCGTTTGCAGGAGATAAGGAATGTCTGAAGGCGATCCCATGCTGGATTTGAGCCACAAGCTGGCGCTCGACCGCGACTGCATGACCCTGTCGCGGCACGTGCTCAAGCAGTTTCAAGACTTTTCGCCCGACGCGCAGGATCTCAGCGCGCTGATGAGCCGGATTGGTCTGGCAGCCAAGCTAATTGCCCGTCGCCTCACGCGGGCTGGCATTATGGACGATGCTCTGGGTTTTACAGGGCAAACCAACGTGCAAGGCGAAGCTGTCAAAAAAATGGATGTCTACGCCAACCAGGTGTTTATCTCTGTGTTTGAGCAAAGTGGGCTGGTCTGCCGCCTGGCCTCCGAGGAAATGGAGAAGCCCTACCACATCCCCGAAAACTGTCCGATTGGTCGCTATACGCTGCTTTATGATCCCATCGACGGATCTTCCAATCTGGACGTGAATATCAACGTCGGCTCGATTTTCGCGATTCGTCGTCAAGAAAGCCCTGATCTGGATGAGACTGGTCAAGATTTGCTGCAAAACGGTCGCGGGCAGATTGCAGCAGGCTATGTGCTTTATGGCCCCAGCACGATGCTGATTTATTCCATCGGTACGGGGGTTCATGCTTTCACGCTCGACCCGACGCTGGGCGAGTTTGTGTTATCTAACGAAAATATCCGCGTGCCGGAGCATGGCCCCATTTACAGCGTCAATGAGGGCAACTTCTGGCAGTGGGACGAGTCAATTCGCGACTATATCCGCTATGTACATCGCCATGAGGGCTATACGGCTCGCTATGGCGGGGCGCTGGTGGGTGACTTTCACCGAATTTTGTTCCAGGGTGGGGTGTTTCTCTATCCCGGCACGGTGAAGAAGCCAGAGGGCAAACTAAGGTTACTCTATGAGTCGGCTCCGCTGGCGTTTTTGATTGAGCAAGCAGGTGGACGGGCCAGCGACGGCACCCAAGACATTTTGGATGTGGTCGCAGATCGCGTTCACGCCCGCACGCCCCTGATTATCGGCAGCACAGAAGATGTGGGGCTGGTGGAATCGTTTATCCGGGAGCGACAGCGGGAACAGCACAACCCCCTAACTTCAACCCCAGCCTAAGGCTGCTGACTCTGGCCACTGCCGGAGCAGGCTGCAAGGCGGCTGTGGGATGGCTGTGTAGGGGGCTATGCAGGCAGGCTGAGGGCAGGCAGTCGGTTAGTCTGCCATTCCTAAAGCCCGCATTAAGGTTTCTGAGGTTGTTAAACAGAGAACCAAGTGAAGCTCAGAGAAAGTGGTCTTATAGGGAATGGTTTCAGGGTCCCACCGTCTTAAGTTTCACTGTCTTAAGTTTCACCGTCTTAAGTTTCACCGTCTTAAGTTTCACTGTCTTAAGTTTCACTGTCTTAAGTTTCACTGTCTTAAGATTTCACTGCCCCAAACTCTACCGTACCAGCTCTAGACAATTCATCGC
>RFIF01000486.1 GCA_003695655.1 Cyanobacteria bacterium J069 | reverse complement strand
TACCAGGCTTTACCCCCGGCACACCGCCCAGCAGCACGCCGCGCCCACCCTGCTGCCGTTCCAAAAACCGGGCCCCAAACTGCACCGAAAGGCGTCCGGCGATGATGCTCATAGGCATTAGCAAGGGCAGGCTGCGATTGGGCAGTTCGACGGTTTCGTAGGCGATCGCCGTTAGCCCCACCCGCATCAGTTGCTCCGTCAACTCCCGCGCCGCTGCCAGGTGCAGATAGGTAAACAGCAATTGGTCTTTTTGCATCAGGTCATATTCGGCCGGTAGGGGTTCCTTCACCTTTACGACCATTTCCCGACTCCAAACCTCCTTAGCCGTCGCCACCACTTTGGCTCCCGCCTGCTGATAATCCTCATCGCTAAAGCCTGCACCCACGCCCGCCTGAGTTTCGACAAAGGTCGTGTGCCCCGCTTCGGTGAGCGTGCGGACGCTGCTGGGACTTAGCCCCACGCGAAATTCTTGATCTTTAATCTCTTTGGGAATGCCGATTTCCATGCCACACCTCAAAAGTGTCCCGACGGTCGCGGAGACTGTAAATGCTTGATTACTTCCAAAGTAATTCCCTTTTTCAGGCGCAGACCTCGCCCGGATGGATCGACCGGATTGGTTTAATTCAGGTTTAAGCCAGGTTGATCCTATGGCGCTTCTAGAGATGCTTCTACGATAGACCACTCAAGAGGCGCAGAACCTCTGACTGGCAAGGGTTCCACCTCTTAACCCTGGCTCATAGAGCAATATTCCAGAATGATATTCCAAAGTTTTTCCTGACTTGATTGACGAATGCGCTGCACTCTTTACAATGAAGGTGATGAGTAAAGAATTGTAAAAATCATGACCCAGACGCCCCCCCAACCCACAGTGACCCCCAAAATCCAGGAACCGAAGTTTGGCTTTAATGAATATGCAGAGCGCCTGAACGGCCGGGCGGCCATGATGGGATTTGTGATTACGCTGGCGATCGAGTATTTGACAGGGCAGGGCTTGTTGTCTTGGCTAGGTCTCTATTAGCTTCCGACTCCATCAGCCTCCGACTCTAATCAGCTTCTGATAGCTTCCAAATTGGCTTCCCATAGCTTCCAATCTGAGGCTGAATTGATGGGTGTTTGAGCCTGCCAAACGAGTAGGGTAGATCAATCACGTCGATTGAATAACTTTTGAATAACTCTGAATAACTTTGTGTGGGTCAACCCTACACAAAGTTATTCGAGTTTTTAGGAAGATGCCTCGGTTGAGATTGGGGGCGAATTGGCAGAACCCGCTGACGCTGGCGGCCGGCACCCGATCGCCTGGCAAACCGTCCGGAGACCCCCAAGCAACGTCCGTAGGCTTTGAAACAATGGGCGGATGCGGCCAACTTTGGCGATTTGTCGAGTCATCGTCTAAGCTAATGCTCAGTGTTTAACGATATTTGCTGGAACTGATTGTGCTAAAGCGTTTTCCTCGATTGGCTCTGCCGCCTTTGCTGGCTCTCCCTGTTGTATTGGGTCTGGGGTGTCTGGTGCAGCCCGCTCAGGCGCAGGCATTGATTCCCCATGTGCCCCAGTTGGACTATGCGCGGCTGGAGCAGCAGGGGCTGAGTCTGGCGCAAGAGGCGGCGCAGTTGGCGCAGTTCCAGCAGTATGAGCTGGCGCTGATTCGGGCGCAGCTAGCGACGCAGCTTGTGCCGCAAAATGGGCAGGTGTGGGCGCTGCTGGGCAGTTTGTATTTGCAGGTGGGGCAAGGTGATAAGGCGATCGCCCCGCTGCTCAAAGCCGAATCGCTGAGTGAAGAAGATCCAGCGATCTTGTTTGCTCTGGGCACGGCCTATTTTCGGGCGGAGGACTATGCTCGCTCGGCGGAATATCTGCAAAAGGGGCTGGCGCTAAAGCCGGATGAACCCGGCGCGCTGTTTGACCTGGGCAATGCCTACTACCTGCAAAAGCGCTATGCGGATGCGATCGACAGCTATGAAAAATCCGTCGAGCTGCAAGAAGACTTTTGGCCGTCGATTAATAACATCGGGCTGGTGCTGTATGAAATGGGCAACATTGACGGCGCTTTAGAGAAGTGGCGGGAGGCGATGGCCATCGACGGCACCCAGGCAGAGCCTCAACTGGCGCTGGCAGTAGCGCTCTATGTCCAGGGCAAGCAGGAAGAAGCCCTGACCACGGGCGAGGCAGCGCTCAACCTGGACGAGCGGTATGCCGACCTCGACTTTTTGCGAGAAAATCTCTGGGGCGATCGCCTGCTTGAGCAAACCCGCGTCTTTTTGCAACTGCCGCGCATTCGCGAAACGCTGGCGCAGATTCGGCAGGCAGGTAGTTAGGGCGACGGGGCGACGGGGCGCAATCACTCCAACACCCCATTACTCCATCACACTCTGGGTCGCTGCGCCGCCCTGGGGAATAGCGTCCGCAGCGTGCGATCGCGCCCATCCAGCGTTTCGTAAAAAAAGAACGACACCCCGGCAAAGTTTTGCTGCCGCACAGTAAAGACCTGCTGGCGAATCACTTCGGGGCGGGCGGGGCGGTCTTTTAGCCCCGCCAGAATGCCGATCGCCACGGGAATATGGCTGCGGGCAGCCAGGATTTCCGGGCGATTTAGCTCGGTGGCAAAGCTGTCTATGTTGTCTCGGTAGATTTGGATAATCAGCTCTTCCACATAACCGCGCCGCTCCCAGCTTGTCCAGTCTTGCAAATAGTGGCGATAGGCATAGTCTTTCGTGTTGGGCGACAGCGCCACCAGACAATCCGGTCGGCGCGATTTTACCGTTTCAAACAGGCGCACCAGCATGGCAGAAATGCGATCGGCGCGCCAGCGCGTCCACTCAGCATCGTAGGGGTCGGCGGGGGGCGACTGGCCGCCATGCTCTTGCTGGTAGAGTTTGACAGTGTAGGGGTCATAGCCTAGCTCGGCGGGCAGCCCAAAATGATCGTCCAGTTGCAGCCCGTCGATGTCATAGTTGGCAGCAATTTCGGCCACCAGATCGAGGATGAACTGCTGCACCTCAGGGTGAAACGGATTCATCCAGACGCGGGGCCAGATGCCTTCCATCACGACTTGGGAACCGTCGCGCCGCTGAGTTAGCCAGTCGGGATGGCGCTGGGCCAAGGCAGAATCTGCCGGAGCCATAAAGCCAAACTCAAACCAGGGAATCACCTCTAGCCCCAGGCGATGGCCTTGCTCAACCGCTTCGTCCAACATATCGCGCTGCTGCAAGCCGGGATGCGGATCGACCTCCTGCCCGATGACGCGCGCGGCGGTGAGGCTGGGATAGAGCGTGTGTCCCCAGTTCCAGACGGTGGGATAGATCGTGTTGAAGTGCAGGCGGGAGAGGCGGCGGAGTCCATCGGTGAGGCGATCGCTCGAAAACAGCACCTCACTGTCGATGTTGGTCAGCCAGACGCCGCGCAGCTCGGTCGTGGGCAGGGCCGCTTGAGTCGCTCCCCCCAGCGGCAGCCGCAGCAGCAGCGCCAGCGCCACTCCCAGCGCTACCAGCGCCGTGCGCCAAGGTCGGGTTGGGCGCAGAGGGGAGCGCCGATCGGGACGCAGGCAGGGGGCGATCGCCCACAGGGGGACGAGGAAACGCGCCACCTGGCAGAGGGTTGAGAAAACCGGTCGAGATTTCACTAAAGTGCTAAAGTTTAGGGCGAAATTTGGCGTTGCAGATAGATTTTAGGATTTCTCCAGCCGCTGGGAAGTTCCCCGCTCCAAAAAAATGCCGCCCGGGCGCAGACCCAAGCGGCAAGTAGATACAAATGTACTAAAATCAGATTATTCTTGGGGGAGGAGGGATATGATTTGCTCTACAAACCGCTGATGATCGACGACGGGTTTCGAGATGTAGTCGTCTGCTCCGCTCTGCTTCAGGAAATTTTCGCGATCGCCCTCCATGGCGTGGGCCGTCACCAAAATAATCGGCAAATCCGCCGTTTTGGGGTCTGCCTTCAGCATTTGGGTAATCTTAATGCCATCTACAGGCTTGCCCTGATACATGCTGTGCGACAGCGATACATCCATCAAGATAATGTCGGCTTCTCTGGCAGTCGCAATCTCCATCACTTCATCGACATTCTCGGTGTGGAGAACCTCTAGCCCGCCCCGTTTGGTCAGAATCTTGGAGAACACGCGAGCGTTAATTAAATCGTCTTCCACAATTAAAACAGTCTTCATGCCAGTCTTTTAAGCTCCCCATTATTCACCCTTACCCAAAAGAATGAAACATTTCTAGTCACTACAGTTGCACTGCATGATGAAGAAATATAAAAGAGTGATAAAACCTGAGCATAACATTTCGCAGAAATTCAAGTGGCGATCGCCCTGGCTTGCCCCCGATCGCCTCGCAGTCTGCGCTCAAACCCGCACTCCACTTGCAGATTCTCCCCAATTCAGCAATGCTGCTGATAGTGAGATGAGCGTTATGGTTGTGGAACTGCCGTTGCTCCAGCTGTGTCAATGGTGGGCGATCGCACTGGCTAGGAGGGCGATCGCGCTCGGTCTGGCTCCCACTCGTCAAACGCCCGTTTGAGACTCGTTTGCCCCTGGTTAAAACAAACTGGTTAAAACAAACCTCAAGCCACCAAGCTAGATCGAAGTCAAGGCTTCAAACCTAACCCCCAGCCCCTAACCCCCAACCCCT
>RFIF01000485.1 GCA_003695655.1 Cyanobacteria bacterium J069 | reverse complement strand
TCCCCCCTCCCCATGTCCTCCCTCGACCAACTCCGCGCCCAGTTCGACAACGCCCCTTACCCGCGCATCCCGCTGGAGCGATCGCCCGTTGCGGATTACGAGATGCAGTTTGTACACAGCCTGGTGACTCCCCACTATTTGCGCTATCGGCAGGTCGTGAATACTGTGGGCAAGACGATTTTGGATGCGGGCTGTGGCACGGGCTTTAAGGCACACTTGCTGGCGATCGCCAATCCTGGTGCCACCATTATTGGTGTGGATCTGTCCGAAGAATCTGTCAAGCTGGCGCGGCAGCGGCTGGAATATCACCAAATTCCCAACGCCGAGTTTTATACGCTGCTGATCGAAGATTTGCCCAGGCTGGGCATTCAGTTTGACTACATCAACTGCGACGAGACGCTGTATCTGGTGCCCGATCCGCTGGCGGCGCTGCAAGCCATGGCCAGCGTCCTCAAGCCCAGCGGCATCCTGCGGGTCAACCTGCACAGCGCCCTCCAGCGCCACGCCTTCTATCGCGCCCAGGAACTCTTTCGCGGCATTGGGCTGATGAACCCTTCCACCTCCCAGCGCGAAGCCGTTCAGGTTGTCATCAACACGATGAAAGCCTTAAAACCGGAAGTCGTACTCAAGCAGCACACCTGGAAACCAGACTATGAGCAGCCCGAAAGCGACGGCAGCATTCTGGCAAACCATCTGTTGGTGGGAGACAAAGGGTTCACTATTCCCGAAGTGTTTGAACTGCTCAACGCGGCCCAACTGGAATTTCTGAGCATGGTGAACTGGCGACACTGGCAAGTTCCAGATCTGTTTCAGGATGGCGAAGATTTACCGGCTTTGTGGGGCATGAGCCTGCTGGCGGCAGCCCCGCAAGACCACTTAAGGATGTATGAATTGCTACATCCGGTCAATCGGTTACTGGACTTCTGGTGTGTGCGGGTCGAGGCGCCGCCGCCAGGACTTTCTGTAGACGATTGGGGTGAGGCAGAGTGGCAGCAGGCCCGCGCCCATCTGCATCCCATTTTGCGGGCAGAGCCGATTCGCGAGGCGGCGATCGCCTCCGTCACAACGAGCACGCCGTTTGAACTCACTCGCTATATCGACCTGCCCGCCATGGGAATGGTGTCCCTCACTGCCCTCGAAACTGCTTGCCTGCTGCCCCTCTGGGATGGGCCGCAGCCCGTGGCAACCCTGGCTCAGCGCTGGCAACAGCTCCACCCGACGGATTGGGTCACATTGGAGCCGTTGAGCCTGGCAGACGCCTTTGCCAGCGTGCAAAATTTGCTGAATCGGCTGGATGCGTTTTTATACGGACTGCTGGAGTGCGATTCTTAACCCAAAGAAACCCCAGAAAATTTTTGCAGACCCTGATATAAAACTGCGCCAAGCTGGGCAAATTAACACCAGGAGTTAGAAATCCAGTATCCTGCAACCTCAAGGAGACTCTACCCTTATGAAGACCGAACTGAAAGCTAAGTTTTTGCAACACCTGATCGACAAGAAAAAGGGCGAAGAAGGCTTCACCCTGATCGAACTGCTGGTGGTGATCATCATCATCGGTATCCTGTCTGCGATCGCGCTGCCCTCCTTCCTGAACCAAGCCAACAAAGCGAAGCAGTCCGAAGCTGCCACCTACGTCGGTTCGATCAACCGGGGTCAGCAAGCCTACTACCTGGAGAAGAACACCTTCGGTGCACTTAGCAACCTGGAACTGGGCATCAGCAACACCAAGAACTACACCTACGCATCCTCTGCATCTGGCGCTGGTACTTCGGCTGTAGCCACCACGACGGCGACCCCGACGGCTGTGCTGAAGGGCTACTCTGGCAAAGTCTACATCGCTACCGCTACCGATGGCAGTGCAACCACGCTGGCGCTGCTGTGTGAAGGTTCGATTGGCGCTGCTCCCACCATCGCAAACACCGTTTGCCCGTAGGTTGGGAAGCTCGATTGCGATAGAAATGTATTGGCGGTAAACCCTCTTTATTTTTCAATTCGCAGTTTGGCATTTATTAATGAGAGGCTGTTGGGAGCGTTCCCAACAGCCTTTTATTTTGGAATGTTTTGGAATACGCTAAATTTTCGTTTTTTGATAAGGGATTGGGTAACCTGATCGAACAGAGCCTTGAAGCTGCGATCGCCCTCAAGATCTACAAATTCGTAGCCGCCCCAGCCTTTTTCCCTGCATCCCCCAAGTTCCTATGACAGAGCTGACTTTGACTTCCGAGCTTGCTACCGCCAACGCAGATTCTCTTGATCCGCTGCTTCAAGAGGCGATCGCCCTGTTTCAAGCCGACCGGTATGACGCAGCCGCCATTGCGCTGGAGCAACTAGTCGAGGCAAACGTGGCAATGCCTGCGGTTATCTGGCATTTAGGGCTAGTGCGCCTGTTGCAAAAACAGGAAGAAGAGGCACAGCTCATCTGGACAATGGCGATGGCAGAGGCCGCGCCAGAGCAGCTTGAGGATTGGACAGCAGCGCTAGCCAGCATTTTAGAGGCGGAAGCGGTTCATCAAAAGCAACGGGGACGTGAGCAATCTGCCTGGCTGATTCGACGACACTTGCGGGAGGTGAACCCCAGCTCATGGCGCAATGTTCTGCATTTGCTGGAATTAGAGCTAGCGCTAGAACAGTTCCAGCCGGAAAGCCTTGAAGAACTGGGACTGGTCGGCTGGCTTGAGGCAGAACAGCCCTCTGCGGCAGAGATGGCGCATCTGGAAACAATTATTCGCCAGTTGATTGACACCGCGCCACAGGAAACAGCGGTGATTGACCTGGTGACCGCGTTTATTGCCCGAGTGGCGCAACCTAAAGACTGGGTAGATACCTTACTCCAGACGGCTCAGCGCATCTGGGTCAAGAAGCTTCAGTATTATAGTCGGGCGCTCCGTTATGCCGAACTCTGCTATCAGATCGATCCGACTCACTCGGAAACCTTGCTTAGGCTGTGTGGCTGCTACCAAGACACCGAGCGCTACGAAGAAGGCGTGGCGTTAGCAGAACAGTTCCTCTCCGGGACGCAGACCACTTTACAGCGGTGGATCGGCAACTCGCTGCTGCTGCGAGGGCTGATGATTCGCGGCGGGCAGTGGGAGCGCGTCACCGCTACCCTGACGCAAATGACCGCGCTGGCAGAAACCATGCTGGCGGAATATGAAATTAAAGAAGATCAGTTGCTCGATGCATCGGTACTCGCTGCGCCGATGTTCTTTTACCCGTACATCAGCGATTCACCCAGAGAAACGCGATCGCTGCAAAATCGGATCGCCAGGCTGTATCAAGAAGACCTCAGTGCCTCGATCAAAAAGCAAAGTCACCTCTATGTTCCCTATCCGCAAGCGCCGCTGGTGCGAACGGTAGAGCGCCAGAAGCTGCGCATTGGCTATCTGTCGCGCTGTATGCGGGCGCATTCGGTCGGCTGGCTAAGCCGCTGGCTGTTGCACCACCACGACCGCGATCGCTTCGAGATCCACACCATCTTTAACCAGCAGCTAGAACCACCGGATAGTTTTGGGCGGGAATGGTTTGCCCAGAAATCCGATAGCGCCTACTGCGTTGAAGGCGATATTCTCGGCGTGGCTAAAACGATTCGCGAAGACGAGATCGATATTCTGGTTGATTTGGACAGCATCACCTCCGATTTGGGCATTGGCGTGCTGGCGCTGAAGCCCGCGCCCGTGCAGGTCACCTGGCTAGGACTGGATGCATCCGGGCTGCCCGCTATTGACTACTTTGTTGCCGACTCTTATGTCGTCCCTGACGCAGCTGATGACTATTACGCCGAAAAGATCTGGCGCTTGCCGCAAACTTATCTGGCTGTGGATGGGTTTGAGGTCGGCGTGCCCACGCTGCGCCGCGACCAGCTCGACATTCCCAGCGATGCAGTAATTTACCTAAGCGCGCAGATCGCCTACAAGCGGCATCCTGACACCGTGCGGCGGCAAATGCAAATCATTCGCGAGGTGCCCGACAGCTACTTTTTAATTAAAGGCGCTGGAGATTCGCAATCGGTGCAGGCGCTATTTCTACAAATTGCCGAAGAAGAAGGCGTAGCGGGCGATCGCCTCCGCTTTCTAGGTCGCGACAAAAGCGAGCCGATTCACCGGGCCAACCTGGCGATCGCCGACGTGGTGCTAGATACGTTCCCCTACAACGGCGCGACGACGACCATGGAAACGCTGTGGATGGGTATCCCCATGGTGACGCAAGTCGGACAGCAATTTGCCAGCCGCAACAGCTACGGCATGATGATGAACGCAGGCATTACGGAAGGCATCGCTCACAGCGCCGAAGCGTATGTGGAATGGGGCGTGCGCCTGGGTAAGGATGCTGTATTGCGTGAACAGATTCACAACAAATTGCGGCGATCGCGCCAGACGGCTCCACTCTGGAACGCACGGCAATTTACCCGCGAAATGGAACGCGCCTATGAACAGATGTGGGAACGGTATTTGGAGGGGTGAGTGATTGAGTAATGGAGGGATAGAGTGATGGAGTGATGGAGTGAAAATCTCTTGCCTGACCCCTGACCCCTGACCCCTAGATCCCTGACCCCTAGATCCCTGCAAATGAGATGATGATTGGGGAATTTTCCTAACCCCCAACCCCTAACCCCCAACCCCC
>RFIF01000484.1 GCA_003695655.1 Cyanobacteria bacterium J069 | reverse complement strand
TGCGATTGTTTTCGGGCATGTCTTGATCCTGTCAAGATTGGTCCAATCTCCAAGATTGGACCAATCTTTCACTCGCCTGCGCCCGAATCGCCAGCCCCACGCCAAACCGCACCAGCCCCCGCCGATAGCCCGACTGCATCAGCCCCATCGACATCGCTGCTTGCATCGTGCCCCAGCCAGAGCGCAGCAGCCCTATCACCGCTGCGGGAGAAATTGCCGAGCGAACCACCTCGTTCCAGAAGGGGGCGACGGCGGCCGACCAGTCGGCGGTGCGGAGGTGTTGGTAGCCAAGGGATTGGGCGATCGCCTCATATTCTCCCAGCGAAATGATATAAGGCAGCCGATAGACGCGATAAATCTTCTCCAGGTGCCTCTGCTCTTCGGCGGTCAGCGGCGACTCGTCGATCGGGCGATGACACCAGGTCGCCATCAGAAATGTGCCACCGGGTTTCAGCACGCGATAACACTCTTGTAAAAACTGGGTTTTGTCAGGCATGTGCTCGCCGCTTTCCATCGACCACACTAGGTCAAAGCTGCCATCGGCAAAGGGCATCGCCAGCGCATCGGTGACTTGAAACTGAACGCGATTCGCGAAGCGATCCTGGCGGGAACTGCCTAGTCCTGCCGCTGCTGCTCGCTCGGTTGCCCGTCGCGCCTGCACGGGGCTAAGAGTGATGCCGGTCGCGGTTGCCCCAAATTTATCTGCCAGATAGAGCGAGCTGCCGCCAATGCCACAGCCCACATCCAGGATCGCGCCTGCCTCAGCAACGCCGCCCCAGGTCAGCAGCTCTTCGATCAGGTCAATTTGTGCCTGCCGTCGCTCTTTGCGCTCGGTGCCCGCTGGCCCGTAATAGCCGTGGTGCATGTGCTCTCCCCACACCTGCTCCCATAGGCCCGAAGAGTCATCATAGAATGTCTGGATCTGCTGCTGTAGAGTTTTTGGCATAGCTTGACGAGAACGGGGGCGGTATTACTGTATAAAAGGATTGCCATTCTGCCAACAGTTCGCTACAGATTCACAGATTTACCTCTTGAGATTTACCTCTTGAGATTTACCTTCCCCTGGATGATGCCATCCCATGCATAACCACTCATGATGACCGTTCCACGTACGATTTGTCTGGGGTTTCTAACGCTGATCCTGGTTGGCACACTGCTGTTGCTGCTGCCCATCTCACTACAAAGCGGGCAGTGGGGAGATTTAGTTACGGCGCTGTTTACAGCCACCTCTGCGGTCTGTGTGACAGGGCTGGCTGTAGTAGATACCGGAACCTACTTTTCGGGCTTTGGGCAGTTGGCCCTGCTGCTGCTGATCCAGATCGGCGGACTCGGCTATATGACTGCGACGACGATTTTGCTGCTGGTGCTGGGGCGACGCTTTGGAGTGCGGGACAAAGCCGCCCTCCAGCAAACGCTAGATATTGAAGAACTCTCGGGCGCGGTGCAACTGGTGAAGTCTATCATTGCCCTGACGGCCCTGATTGAAATTGCCGGTGCGATCGCCCTCTTTACAATCTTTTCTCAAAACCCAGACTATGGCGTCGGGCGCAGTCTGTGGCTGGCCATTTTTCACAGCGTCAGCGCCTTCAATAATGCCGGGTTTGGACTGTTTCCCGACAGCCTGATGGGCTACACCAACTCTGTGCCAATGAACCTGGTGATCACCATCATCATCATTCTGGCGGGCATTGGCTATCAGGTGCTGATGGAGGTGTTCTTTTGGGGGCGCGATCGCTTTCGTGGAAAGCCCAACCGCACCTGCTTCTCGCTCAACTTTAAAGTCGCCACCAGCACAACGCTGGTATTGCTGCTGCTCGGCTTCGTCGGATTTCTAGGGGCAGAATTTCGCAATCCTGAAACCATTGGCAGCCTGGATGGAACTGGCAAGCTATTGGCGTCGTGGTTTATGTCGGTGACGCCCCGCACCGCCGGATTCAACACGATCGACTATGGCCGCATGACCACAACGGGGCTATTCATCACTATCGCGCTCATGTTTGTCGGAGCCAGCCCCGGCAGCACGGGCGGCGGCATGAAAACCACCACGCTGCGGGTGCTGTTTGAATGCACCAGGGCTGTGCTGCGCGGCAAAGAAGAAGTCCTCTGCTATCGTCGCCAGATTCCCAACACCTTGCTGATCAAGGCAATTGGCGTCGTGTTTGGCTCAGTGATCACGGTCATTTTGACCACGATGCTGATTACGCTAGCCGATCCAGACATGGACTTTACGCGTGTTCTGTTTGAGACGGTGTCTGCCTTTGCCACGGTAGGACTTTCAACCGGCATTACGGCTCAGGTTTCAACCCTATCCAAGCTGGTGCTGATCGTGACGATGTATGTCGGGCGGGTAGGCGTGCTCATGCTGATGCTGGCTATCCTGGGCGACCCCAAACCCAGCTCGATCAACTATCCGCAAGAAAACCTGTTGGTGGGTTAGCGAAGTCATTCTTTCTCATTACTCTACGTACTGGAGACCTGTTGTGAATCTTTCGTCGCTCAGTTTTTTCCGCAACTTGCGAGGAGGCAGCCGCCAATACGCTGTGATTGGGCTGGGGCGCTTTGGGCGGGCGGTGTGCATGACGCTGCATAACCTGGGCTATGAGGTGCTGGGGATTGACTCAGAAGAGCGGCTGGTCGATCAGGCGTTGTCAGATGAAATTTTGGCCCATGCGCTCACGCTCGACTCGACCGAACCCTCGGCGCTCAAAGAAGCTGGCGTGTATGACTTTGATACGGTGATTATTGCCATTGGCAACTACATCCAGGAGAGCATCATCACCACACTAAATGTGAAAGAGGGGGGCGTGCGCTATGTGGTAGCCAAGGCATCCAGCGAAATTCACGGCAAGCTGCTGCGGCGTGTCGGGGCTGACCATGTGGTGTTTCCAGAGCATGAGATGGGCTGCACCCTGGCGCGATCGCTCACGCGTCCGGGCGTGCTCGATCGGTTTGAAATCGACCCCGACAATAGCATCGTGGAACTGGTTGTTCCTGAAGAGTTTGATGGCAAAAGCATTGTGGAACTGGATCTGCGATCGCGCTATGGCGTTAGCGTGCTGGCTCTGTCGCAAAATGGCAAGTTTGAGGTCAACCCAATTCCCTCCATGCGCCTCCGCAAGGGCGAACTGATGGTGGTCATCGGCGCAAACCGGGGCATCGACCAATTGCCGATGTCCTGAATGAAGCCGTAGTAACGCGGGAGCCATATCGGCGTAATTATTCAGTGCAATTTTCAATAGGAGCGGCGGATGCGGATTATTGGGCTAATTAGCGGTACGTCGGTCGATGGCATCGACGCCGCGCTGCTAGAAACAGATGGCACAGGCTGGGAGATTCGTGCAACGCTGCTGAACGGACTCACCGTCCCTTATCCCGCCGAGCTGCGATCGCGCATTTTGGCAGTCTGTGCCGGAGTACCCCTGTCGATGGAAGCCCTGGCCCAGCTTGATGATGCGATCGCCCACCAGTTCGCCCAAGCCGCCCGCCAGGTGCAAGCCGGACATCCCCCCGCCGACCTCATCGGCTCCCACGGGCAGACCGTGTTCCACCGGCCGCCGGGGTTAGGGATCAGGGGTCAGGGATCAGGGGTCAGGGGTGATGGGGTGACGGAGTGTTGGAGCAGTGGGGTGT
>RFIF01000483.1 GCA_003695655.1 Cyanobacteria bacterium J069 | reverse complement strand
GCCTGGGCCAGGTCGATCTCGTCGGCGAGCCACTGGCGCGGCTGGTGCATCTGTCGCAGAGAGATGCTGCCGATAATCTTGCCATCGCTGAGCAGCGGCACCACCAGCAGGGCACGGGCGGGCGATCGCAGCGGCAAGTCGGGCACATTCAGCTCTGGGTGCTGGCAGAGGTCGTGAATCACCACCGGAGCCTGGGTCGAGAGCAGCCGTTGCAACACCGGGTTGCCCGAAATCGGCACCAGCGAGAGCGGCAGTTGATGGCGCGATCCTGCGTCGGTCTGTCCAGACAGCCACTCCGATAAGGGCGCACCCGCCGACACTTCCTTGCCGTCGTGGGTTAGCTCATGCAGCCCCACACACTGCACAAACTCGTTGCCTTCAGTCCAGAGCGACAAGGCGCAGCCGTCTGCATGGATCGCCTGTCCCAGCTTTTGGGTGATGGCGGAGAAAATGTCTTGGGGATCGAGGCTGGAGCGAATGGCGGTCGTAATCGTATTGACCAGGGCTTCTCGACGGGCGAGCGATCGCACCTGTTCATAGGCTTTAGCCTGAGACAGCGCCAGCCCAGCCTGATCGGCCACCATAACCACCAGTTGTACCTCGTCATCTTGCCAGGTACGTGGCGTTTCGCACTGATGCAACGCCAGCACGGCCATCAGCTCTTGCTGGCAAATCAGCGGCACCACCAGGCTGGAGGCGATATTGGCAGTTTGATAGGCTTGTTGACCGATCTCGGTGGGGCAAACCGCCACCAGTTCCTCCTGAGAACGGGCATCATAAATCACCTGCACGTCTCGCGTTTCCCAGACGGTATGAGCCAGGCTGCTGATGTTGTCGAGCCGGTGAGCGAGTTCGGTATGTTCTTCTGCTTCGGTGATGCGACGAGAGCGATAGACAAACACCTCGTCCCCCAGGCGGTTGTCATGCACGGGTCGCAACAGGCAGCAATCGACTTCAAACATATGGCCGACGGTTTCTACAATCGTTTGCAGAATTTGCCGATAGTTCAGCGCGCCGCGAATCGTGTTGGTGACGGCGTTGAGCAAGGATTCTTGCCGGAGCGATCGCTGCAATTCCTGCGTCCGCGCCTTGAGGACATTGTGCGTATCTACAGCCTGCCGCACGACGCCCTTTAGCTCTTCATCGTCCCAGGGCTTGGTGACATACTTAAACACCTTGCCTGAGTTGATTGCGTCTACCAGGTCTTCAACATCTGTATAGCCTGTAAGAATAATGCGGATAATGTCGGGATATTGAGTCGCCGTCAGGCTGAGGAACTCCGTGCCGCTCATCGACGGCATCCGCTGGTCAGAGATAATCACGGCCACGCCGCCTTCGCTGGCCAGAATGTTGAGGGCTTCTGGCCCGCTCTCTGCCCGCAACACTTTGTACTCGCGGTGAAAGGTGCGATAGAGCAGGTCTAAATTATCGGGTTCGTCATCGACGACCAGAATCTTAGGCTTTGTGGGATCTATAGCCGCCATGCACCGTGCTCCTGCTGGGAGTCTACCGCAGTTAAAAAACGGCTAGAAAAGATGTGCCGCATAGAATTCAACGTACTGCCAAACTGTGAACACCGAATGCACCACAGACTTACCTGACTCTTAGCGTTCCCACTCTATCAATAGATGTAACTGTAAAAGCATGGCCCACAAAAGTGGGGGATTACTGAGAGTTGCTAGGACTTATGCGACTCGCTTTAGAATGAGGAGATGCAGTGATTGCGGGCGTGACCGTGGGTCGAGACGTATTTTTGTCGGCGTTGCTAGCTGAGTTCATGGGACATCCCCGCGGAGCAGCTAATAATGGGGAGCCTGGGACGATCTTAATCCGAACTGCGCGATCGCGCGACCTGCCAGAATTGGCAGACGTGTTGGCCAGCAGTTTTCACAACCGGGAAGGGGTGCTGGGCTGGGCCTATCCGCTGTTTCGGGCAGGAATTTTAGACGACTTACGCGGACGGCTGCATCGGCAAACACCGCACTATGCCTGTTTGGTCGCAATTGAACAAACGGGCAGCGAAGAGACTCTGAGAGAGCGCGTGGTCGGTACTCTGGAGATGAATCTGCACCGTCCGCCCTTTTGGCAGATGATGGGCGATCGCTACCTTTACATTTCCAACCTGGCAGTGCGATCGGGCTATCGTCGCCGGGGTATTGCGCTGCAACTGCTGCAAACCTGCGATCGCATCGCTGCCGAGTGGCGCTTTCCAGACCTCTATCTACACACCCTGGAAAACAACACCGCTGCCCGCCTGCTCTATGAAAAAGCCGGCTATCGCGTCAGCAAGACAGAATGGAACCCGGTGACTTGGATCGTAGGACAACCACAGCAGCTCTTTTTACAGAAACAGTTGCTGCCGCCAGCCGGATAGCCTCACAAGTGTCGAGTCGCGGTCGAGCTGCGGTCGAGTTGCGGTCGAGTCGCGTTATCCGGTCGCCAGGTATTAGACCGATAGAAGACGATAGACACAGACTGCTGAGCAGCCCTGGAGATATCAGCGCTTTCGGAACCCTCAGGGGAGGCGGTCGAGCCTGGGCTTCATAGGAGGTTTAAATTACGGCAGCTAACTTTTACGAGGGTTTTATGAAGCTGCGGCTGGTTTCGCTGCTATCTAGATTTGCTGCCCTTAGAATTAAGTCTAGACATGGGCTGTCGTTTGTCCTCCAAGCCTGTTTGGATCATGTTAGATATTGCCAAAGGAAACAGTCCAGATTCATTGGTCATGAGCGATCGCGCTTTGCTCAATCCATCTGGTCAGTCGAGCCGTCAGCAGCGGAGGTTGCTGGAAGAATCCGAGCGATCTCAGCCCTCTGGCAAGGGCGATCGCCCAAATCAGGTGAGTTCAGACTATTCTTCTAAAGAGAGCCGGCGTGAGAGCATTCATGCTGCTCCTGGCTCAACATCGACTTCAGAGCACTCCTCCAGCGAATCGGCTGTAAACACACCCGTGCAAATTATCGACTGCACCAACCCCGACGAGCTATTGCGCTATATCCGCGAAGGGCGGGTGTTGGCGGTAAACAAGCGTAAACGCAACGGACTGGTGCTCTATAAACAATTTCACGCCGAGTTTGCCGGGCCCGGGGCGGCCGTGGGCGGCGTTTTTG
>RFIF01000482.1 GCA_003695655.1 Cyanobacteria bacterium J069 | reverse complement strand
GGTTGATGTAGAGCATTTGCCCATCATTGCTGACCATCCACGCAGCGGTGGGGCTGTGATTCATAAATGCTTGAAAGCGCTCTTCGCTGCGGCGGCGGGCTTCCTCGGCCTGCTTGCGGGGGGTGATGTCGAGCACCGTTCCCACCATCGAAACTGGCTGACCGTCTGCTCCCCGCAACACATCACCGCGATCGGCCAGCCAGCGCACTGAGCCGTCGGGCCAGATGACGCGATAATCTGCGATGTAGACACTTTTGCCCGCCAGCGCCAACGCGATCGCCTGCTCAACTAGCGCTCGATCGTCTGGATGGATGCACTGGGCGCAGGTGGCCCAGGTGCCATCAAAGGTGTCGTCCGTCAGGCCAAAGAGTTGCTTGGCCTCGTCGCTGAAGTGCTCCAGGCGATCGGTCGCAATATTCCATTCCCAAATGCCAGTCTGGGCGGCTTTGAGCGCCAGATGCATCCGCTGTTCGCTCCATTGCAAAGCCTTCTCAACCTCCTGACGCTGAATTTCTAGCTGGATGCGATCGCCAATCTCTCGCCACACCGTATGCAAAATCGTCCTGCCGCCCCACTCGATCGCCGTCAGCGACACCTCCACCCAGAAGGGTTCGCCATCCATCCGCTGGTGCAACCACTCAAATCGATGGGTGCCCTGACGAAAGGCGGCCGCAATCATCTCCTTCACCTTTTCATAGGACGGCCGACCGTCGGGCTGCATCACCGGCGACAGCAATGACGGATGCAACGAAAGCACCTGACTTTTGTCGGCGCAGCGCAGCATCGTTACCGTAGCCGAGTTGCAATCAATAAAAACATCGCCATCGAGCAGCAAAATGGCATCCGCAGAACGCTCAAAAAGCTGGCGAAAGCAGTCTTCGGGGAGGGCGCGACCGAAACCAGCAGTGTCAACCATAGGCTCTTGGCATTAGCTTCTCAGCATCGGGGGAAAATGGGTCTATCACCAAGGTTAACGGCAGATTTGGAGAGTGGCAGATGGGGCAAGCGAGATGCCAGCAGGGGGAGGGCAGCCGCCCCTCACCCTGCATGGATCATGTCGAAGGCAAGAACACTCCTTTGCGCAGATTATTCTTTGCGCGGATTACTGACTCTCAAGAATCCTCAGTTCAGAATGCCCGATCCGGCTGGCGCGCTAACAACTGGGGAATCTCGCTAAACACAGGATGGCGGCGTCAGAAACTGGACTTTTTTTACCGGCTTAGACCAATTCTCTTAGGACTTGCGCAGTTGGATGATTTTTCGCGAACGCAGCCCGCGAAAAATCACCCAGAATCTATGAAACTCGTTTCAACTGTGTAAGTCCTATCTCTAAAGCAATGCTCCAGAGCAAATTGCTGGGAGCCTGACCCATTCTGAGACTGGCAATCCAAAATCACCCCGCTAAAATCCAGAATCAAGATGGTGGTTTGGCAGCGCGCTGATGCTGGCGCAGCTTGAGCGCATGGGCGAGGCTGAGCACGTCATGTTGCCAAGTCGGCAAGATCAGCGTCATCCCGATTTCCTCCACCGTATGCACCAGCCCTACCAAAATTGCCGCCCATAGCGCCCAGCCGCCCTGATCAAACCCAAATAGGGCCAGGCTGGCGATAAATAGCGTGATGCCCCACAGCTTGGCGGAGTAGGTGTGATAGCTGGCGGGCTTGCCGTATTTCGCCAAATTGACGACCCACCACAGCAGTTGCGCCGCCACCACCGACAGCAGCGGCCAGCGAAACGCGATCAAAATTTCGGGATGGACGCGCCATGCCGCCAGAGCGATGCAAACATATAGCGTCACGTCGGCCCAGCTATCGGCTGCCCGCAGCCGCGCCGTGCTGACGCCCAGTCGGCGGGCAATGACGCCATCGAAAATATCTGAGAAAAACGCGGCGATGTAGCCTGCCAAAAACCAAGGCGTCACCGTCCCGTCGAACGCATCCCAGAGGAGAAAGGGGGCGATCGCCAGCCGAAAGCAAACCAGCAGCATGGGCAAGTGGGTCATTTCGGATGCAGGGCGCGGGGCAGCGGGTCGGGGGTGAAGGGTCTACTCAACGGTGGCATCCAGGCAAAACTGACGACACATGACTACGGGCGAATCGGGACGGCGACACATCGGGCAGTCGAAATTGGCGCAGGCGGTGCAGTCTGCTTCGGCGTGGATGGCGACGGGCTGCTGGGTCGTGTAGACACTGATGCCCTGACTGATAAAACCCCGCGCTTCTAGCTCGGTGAGGCGATCGCCAATCACCAGCGCTTTTTCGATGCCCATCTGGTGGCGAAACAGATTGATCCGCTCGATGGTGCGCCGAAAGGTTTGGGCGGGGGTTTTGATTTCTACCAGCACCTTGCGACCTTGCGTGCTGAAGGAGGGCGGCTTGTCTTGGGCGAAGTGGTCGCGATATTGCAGCGTAAAGGTGCCGTCGGCATAGCGCAGCGGCCGCATCAGCCGCAGGAATGGCGTGGTGAAATGTCCCGACTCGTCCAGCGCATACCACCAGGACTTGTGCCAGGCTTCGTTGGGAAGATTGAGAATTTCGTCCACCTGTTTGGGTGGAAAGCCTGCATGTCCCAGTCGGGCGATCGCCTGCGCCAGCGTCAGGTTGTTGCCCAGCGTATGCACTTCCGACTCGCAGCGAGTCAGCTTGGCAT
>RFIF01000481.1 GCA_003695655.1 Cyanobacteria bacterium J069 | reverse complement strand
GCTAAGTCCAATCAGCTAAGTCCAATCAGCTAAGTCCAATCAGCTAAGTCCAATCAGCTAAGTCCAATCAGCTAAGCGGTTGTTTGAAAAGTTGTGAGCATCGGTCAGGTCTTTAAAGCGCCCTTGTTAGACAGGCAATCCAAAATCATCGCTCCAAAATCCAAAATGCTACCAGTCTTGATCTCCCCAACCTGAGGAACTCCGCCTACCACTGGATACTTAAAAATTGCTGGGAGATTTACAGCCGATATTGTCGAAACACCTCGCTGGCGGCGCGGTGCACCAGCGAATGGCGATAGACCAGCGCGTTGAAATCATTGGCATAGCCGCCGCCGATAACGCAGGCCACGGGATAGCCCTGGGCAGCGCAAGTGCTGAGCACCTGCATCTCGCGGCGATAGAGGCCGCTGTCGGTGAGGGCAAGCTTGCCGAGGCGATCGCCCACATGGGTATCCACGCCCGCATCAAACAGCACCAGATCGGGGCGCACCTGAGACAACAGATCGGGCAGGTGGTCTGCCAGCGTCCGCAGATAATCGTCGTCTTCCATGCCCGCTGGCAGCGGCACGTCCAGGTCGCTCTGCTGTTTGGTGCCGGGAAAGTTCACCTCGCAATGCATCGAAAAAGTGAACACGCTGGGGTCGTCTTGAAAAATCACTGCCGTGCCGTCGCCCTGATGCACATCCAGATCGACAATCAGCACTTTCTGCACCAGCCCCAAATGTTGTAGTACGCGGGTGGCGATCGCCATATCGTTGAAAATGCAAAATCCCGATCCAAAACCAGGAAATGCGTGGTGCGTGCCGCCCGCTGTGTTGCAGGCCAACCCACACTCCAGCGCCAGCTTTGCCGTCAGCACCGTCCCTCCTACAGCAATGCAGGTGCGGTTGGCCAACGCCGGACTCCAGGGCAAGCCAATTCGCCGCTGTGCCCGCGCATCCAGTGTGCCCGTCCGATACTGCTGCACATAATTAGACGTATGCACCAGCTCCAGCCATTCCACAGGCGGCAGTTCTGGCTGGTGAAACTGGCTGGCATGGGCCACGCCCTCTTCGACCAGCACTTCGGCAAGCCGCCGGAACTTCTCCATCGGGAAACGATGGCTGTCGGGCAAGGGGGCAACATAGTCGGGATGGTAAATCAGGGGCAGATCCATGAAGCGAAAAGAGTAAAATAAACCACAAAATAAACTGCAACGGGGTAGATAGAGGGACGAAACGCCTTCAGTTCGCTGCAATCATTCTCCCTAGATCTGGCCGGCACTCAACTGAGTCCCGGTTCTTGCAGTACGCTAAGTTCAGAGCAGAGAGGCTGTGACCAAGGACGCCCATGAATGAGCCATTGCCAGATGCCAGTCGAGCATCCAGCAGCGACCAACCCATCCACTTTGAAATGGCGCTCCAGGCGGCAGATGCGGCTGTATTAGCTGCCGCCGCCCGCCATCTCAAAAATATTGAGGTAGCAGTGCTCAAAGGGGCGTGGCACGGCTTTAAGTATGACGAAATTGCCGAAGAAACGGGCTACACCCCGGAATATATCAAGCACGACGTGGGGCCAAAGCTGTGGCAGTTGCTCTCTTCTAGCCTGGGGGAGCGGGTTAGTAAAACTAATTTGGTGGCAGTGTTGACTCAGCGGGCGGCGCGGTCGCCAATTTCTGTAGCGTCGCCAGACCGCGCGATGCCAACTGCCCAGTCTTTGAATGGCTCAGTGAGTGCTCCTGCTGTCCGCCCACAGGAGCTGGACCCGCCCGTGGGGTTAGTGGCGCTCAATTCTCCCGTCTACGTCGATCGCCCGCCTTGCGAAACGCGCTGCTGCGACGAGATTGCCCGGCCGGGTGCCCTCATTCGCATCAAGGCACCCAGCCAAATGGGCAAAACCTCGCTGATGGTGCGCGTGTTGGATCATGCGCGGCGTTTGGCGGATGAGTCGTCTCCTCAGGCTTCCTCTCAGGCTTCCTCTCAGACAGCCCCTCAGGCTGCGGGCCCGATTCACACCGTCGCTATCAGTTTGCAGCAGGCCGACAGCCGCGCGCTGAATGATCTGGATGGCTTTCTTCGCTGGTTTTGTGCGCTGATTACCCGCAAGCTGCGCCTGCCGCATCGGGTCGATGAATACTGGAGTCCGACTTTTGGCAGCAAGGGCAACTGCACGGCCTATTTTGAAGACTGCCTGCTGCCAGATCTGAATGCCCCGCTCGTCTTGGCGCTCGATCGGGTGGATGATGTGTTTCTGCATCCGCAAATTGCCCACGACTTCTTTGCGCTGCTGCGGGCCTGGTATGAGGAGGCGGCCTACGGCGACAGCGGCAATCCCCTCTGGCAACACTTGCGGCTGGTGATTGTTCATTCTACTGAGGTTTACCTGCCGCTGGACATTAACCAATCGCCGTTTAATGTGGGTCTAGCGGTAGAGCTGCAAGAGTTTTCGCCCGCGCAGGTGGTGGACTTAGCACAGCGTTACGGTTTGTCTCTTGCCAATTCCGACTTGCAACGGCTGATGGAACTGGTGGGCGGGCATCCCTATCTGGTGCATCAGGCGGTCTATCACCTAGCGCGGCAAGAGCTGAGTCTGGATGAGTTTTGGCAAACCGCCCCGACGGATTCTGGGATTTACCACACTCACCTGCATCGGCTGCGGCGGCAGCTTCAGGGGCATCCCGACTTGGCAGCCACGTTTGACCAGGTGGCCAAGTCCTCTAGCCCGGTGGAAGTAGAGCAAATGCAGGCGTTTAAGCTGCGTAGTATGGGGCTGGTGCAGTTGCAGGGCAATCAGGTGGCGCTGAGCTACGGGCTATATCGTCGATATTTTGGCGATCGCCCCACGCTGACCTAACCTAAGATGCTCCAGATGCTCCGCCTTCTCCTTGTTGCTCTACGCTGGCATAAATTCCCCCCTCTGCCGTAAAGTCAAATAGAGCAACCCTTCAACAATCCAAAAACCGACGCGATCGCCCCTCCGAACATGCATTATCTGTCCCTCAGCGAAAGCGCCCGCCGCGACTTTTTTACTTGCCTGGGCATCTGGCTCACACTAGAACTCATCGCCTTTGGACTCATGCCAGCCATTGGGTTCGATCGGATTTCCTTCTCGCAGACGAGTTCCTGGTTTTGGGCAAGCGTGGCGCTGGGAATCGGCGGCTCCTTTTTGCTGGCTTCGGCCAGTCGCCTGGTGGGGGTGTCTCGAACTAGCCCCAGCAAAGCCAAACGCTGGCTAGGAATGCTCTCCGGACGCCTGGTCAACTGGGTGGCGCTGGCGGGAGTTGCGTTTCCGCTGCTCATTGTCAGCCTCAACCTGTTTTATCGGCTGTTTGCACTGTTCACTGGTCAGGGCAATAGCGCCATCTAAACAAGCAAAGCTAGATCCTAAGTAAAGGCCCTAATCCCTGTCCCCTGTCCCCTGCCCCCTTCATTAGCTCGCAGGTACGCCAAAATCCTGCGTCCAGTAATATCGCAGTTTCAGCTTGCCGGGGTCACTCGGCAAATACACAAGGCCGACTCCCATCTCCTGGAAAAAGGGAGTTAGCAGATTGGCTCGATGCCCCGGACTCTCGATCCACGCATTGACGACGCTTTTGGCGTTGCTAAAGCCCGCCGCAATATTTTCGCCGCCGCTGCTATAGCGATAGCCCGTCTGCAAAAAGCGGTCAAACACCGTAGAACCATTCGATCCGGTGTGGTCAAAAAAGTCATTGGTAGCCATGTCCTGGCTGTGGGCTTGGGCCGTCGTATTGAGCACTGGATTCAGCCGCAGCGGAGCCAGTCCGAAACTCCGACGATAGTCATTTGTCAGCTTCAAAACTTTCAGCGCAAAGCGATCGCCCTGATTGGCAAACGTGCTTTGCAAAGATCTTTGAGACCCAGCAGGCAGCTTGCGCACTGCCATGCTCAGCCGATAGGATGAAACGCCTGCCTTGGCAAAGAGCTTAAGGTAGTAGGTTCCAGGCTTCAGGGTTTGCCCAGCAAGTCCAGCATTGGGAGAAGCTAAGCGCTGCGATCGCCCCACCGCCCGTCCCTTCCGGTCTAGCCACTGCATCTCCAGCCCAGCCGTCAGCTTCGCTAAATCCAGACTCACTCGGCTCCGACGAGTCACCCGCAGCGCAATCAAATCCATCGGATTCTGACCGCTCAGCCGCCCCGAATAAACAGTTGCCTCCCCAACCGATCTGCGAGTAGGAGCCAGGCCGACCTCGCGAAGTGCGCCATGCAATTTCGGATTGTTAGTCATTCAAACACTCCATACGCACTGCCAACAACCAGTGTTGCCTTCAGTCCGCCCCGAAGTGTTCGGTGATTTTGTTGAACTTTATCGATGCTTCATGATTAGCTCGGTGCTTGTGCGGACTAAGGCAAAGTGCCCGAAAATAGCTCGTCCCCAAAAAGCGGGCCAAAACCTGGCACATAAAACTAAAAAAATTAGAGGAGATAGCGCCAGCCGTAACTACGCTACCTCCTCTAACCACATAAGTCCTATTAGGCTATTGCCAGATGCAAACCAGGAAATCAGAGATTCAGGAGCCTTCTGTAACCCCTGACCCCTGACCCCTGTCTCCTGATCTCTAAACTGTCCAAACCTCACGCCCGTTGACGCCGTCGTCTGCCACAAAGAACAGTTGTCCCAGCCCGCTCGACAGCGACCCTGCCGCAATCAGGTTGCTGGGGTTAGACGGGTCACCACCAGGGTTAATGTCTAGCGCTAGTTCAGGCAAGCCAGTGGTCGCGTTCAGGCGATAGAGTTCGTTGCCCGTGGAGCCATTGTCCGCCGTAAAGTACAGCGTGCCACCCGCCACCACCAGGTTATTCGGCAAGGAACTTCCGGCTCCGGGCACAAGGTTGTCTAGCGCAGTCACTTCCAGCGTTCCCGCCGGATCAGTCACCCACAGCTCTGTCCCTTCGTCTAAGGTCGTTGCCGTAAAGTACACCTTGCCATCAAACACCGTCAGGTTGCTGGCGACAAACTCGCTGGTGATGTTGGTGGAAACGCGCTCGCTGATTCCAGTTGCTAAGTCAACACGAATTAACTGTAGAGCAACCGCAACAGAGTCGAAAGCAGTGAAGTAGGCATAGCTTTGCCCGCCAGATGTAACCACTGTTACATCTAAATTACCAGAACCGATCGAACCACTGTTGGGATCACCATCAATGTCATAGGTAAACACGTCGCCGTTAGCAGCAATCCGGCGCAGTTCTCGGTTATTCGTGTTAATCGCTTCGCTCGCCACGAAGAACACATCATCCCCGACCACCTTCAGGCTGTCCACAAAGCGTGGCCCAAACGCCGTAGGCCCAGCGCCAAGGTTCTGTAGCGCCACCGGAGCGCCGGGGTTAGCAGTCGAGGCACCCGTAATGCGGAACAGAATGTTGCTGCCGACACCCTGCAAGTCAGCAATGTAGTAGAGCGTGTCGGTTGCCTGCACATAGACCAAGCTTTCGGGGCCGCTGCCTGCATTGGCAATTTCAGTCGCCGTCCCGCCGTTGGTAAAGTAAAGCCGTCGGTTGACCGGGTTGCCGGTGGGCGATGCCAGGAAGAAGAGGTTGTTTCCGGCGGCGGTCAAATTGATCGGCGAAGAGTTGGTCGAAGAAGGCGCATTCGCAGGTGCGATGTCGGCCACTAGCGACAGCGTGCCCAATCCACCCGTAGGCTGCCATTTCCACAGCTCAACGCCAGTGGCCACGGTGCCCCCGGCAAAGTAGACTGTGCCGTTGACGTTGGTGATGTTAGTAATGCTTGTAAACGAACCCACCTTGACCGTGGTGTTGAGGGTTCCCTCACTGCGCCACAGCCCTACAGAGGAGCCATCGTTTGCTGCGTAGAAGAGTGCCCCTTGCACGTCGGTCAGGAAGTCTGCATTAGAGTCCAGTGCGCCAGGGTTCACATCACGCACAATGATGCCGCTTTGCCGTTCGCCATAGGCGGCTTCCATTGTGTAGGTTGAAGCCACGTTTGCTGCGCCGGGGGATACCCGCAGGAAATACGTGCCTGGGCTAAGCGCACCCCGCAGCGTAGAGCCACCTGCGGAGATGGGCGTTCCGTTGCCTGCCTGGAACAATTCCAGCGATAGGTTACCCGTGAAATCCTTAAGACGCACTGATAAGAAGTTGAGATTCTCGGTTAGCGTGAACCGGAACACATCGACATCGCCACCCCCCACAAAGTCCTGATAGATGCTGGGGTTGTCGAGGTCGTTACTCAGGGGACTGGTGAGACCTGGCGAGAGCGGATCGGTGATCACCGTCGCGTCAGTAAAGGTGTCGCCAAATTTGTCTTCGGGTGTCAGGACGGCCGTTAGTCTGTAGCTGGAATTATTGCCAGGGCCGGCAGGCTGAACCAACACAAAGTATTGCCCTGGCTGCGCGCCAGCAAGCGTAATCTGCTCATTGCCACCCGCGCCAGCGCCACCCTGAATTGCTAGTACGCTCTGGAATTGGTCAAATAGCGTGATGTTGAGGTCTGCGGTGGGGGCAATGTTGGTGAGGTCGATCTTGAGGTCGCCGGCGATCGTTGTGGAGAAGGTGTAGTAGTCGGCCGGGTCACTGTTGCCGACATATTCTTGAACCGATGCTGGGAAAAAGCCAAAGCCAGGAATTGCCGCAGCGCTGCCAAAGTCGTTGCCGCCCTGGTCGGGGGCGGGGCTGGTGTTGAAGGCAAGGTTATAGCGGGTCTTTGCGCCCGGAGCTGGCGTGGTGCGGATGAAGTAGGTTCCGGGGTTCAGCACCTGCTGAAGGCTGCGTGCAGTCGTTCCGCTGCCGGCTGTGTTGGTGATGAGATTGCCGCCAGCGTCAAGCAGGGCGATGTCGGCGGAGGCGCTGAGCGGACTGAGGGTTGCGCCAAAGGTGAGGCGCTCGTCGAGTGTAAAGCGATAGACATCGGCCGGGTCGGACGTGCCTACGTATTCCTGGAGGCTGGCAGAACCGTTGAGGTTGCCGATGTCGCGGGCAGTGGCGAGGGTTTCTCCGGCGGTGTCAGGGTTGAGGCTGAGGCGCATCCTGTATTTGCCTGCACCCTTTCGCCAAAAGACGCGGGCAAAGTAGACGCCGGGTTCTAGATTAACGCTGATGTTTTCGGGCCGGCGTCCGGGTCTGGCGGAGAGGGCAATGCCTCTGCCGTTCGCATTTTGAAGCTGAAAGTTGAAGTTGGATCTTTTGGGAATGTTAAAAACTTCCCCATCAAAGCTGCTGCGAGCTTGGACGACAAATCGGAAAAAGTCGGCCTTATCGGTGCGACTTAGAGAGTCGTTGAACGTTCTGGGATTTTGCCCAAAAGTGATTCGGCGTGCGGTTCTTCGGTTGTTGCCTGCATCTCTTGCCATGGTCTTTCCAGCTAGCAATTCATGCCACTAGCTTGCCCATATCATTCGCGGAATGCATCATGGAATCTTAAAAATTGAGAACAATAAAAGATGCTTAGGACTTACGC
>RFIF01000480.1 GCA_003695655.1 Cyanobacteria bacterium J069 | reverse complement strand
GGTATTGGTAGATGTGCCACCATCTACCAATGCCGTAAATGACTAACGACCGAATTTTCGGGGAAAACAGCAAGCTGCGGCAAACGGGCCTTTTTTGCAGCTTGATGGACGATTGTAGTAGATGCGTTTCGCCGACGCAAGAAAATTTTAGATTTTGACTGGGGGCGGCGCGTGGGGCTGGAAAGATAGAGGCGATCGCCTTTCGCCCATCCCATTTCCCCCCGCAAAACGCCCTCCCAAAGCTGTGGTGGGCCGTGGAGAGGGCGGTTTTGTTGATTGCCAATCAGGCATGATGCCAGCGCTACGCCGCCACTTCTTGCGCGTCGCTTTTCACGTCCGCAGGAGCCACTTCCACAGGCACAGCCTCAGTGGCCACATCCGCAATCAACTGGAGATAGAGCTGCTCCAGCCGAGCGGCGACGCTGCTCCAGCTAAAGCCCAGCTCCACCCGCTGCCGACCCGCATTGCCCAGCTTGTCGCGCCAGGCGGGGTTCTTCAGAATGCGGGCGATCGCCGTCGCGAACCCTGCCGCATCTTTTGGCGGCACCAGCAGCCCCGTCACTTCGGGCACCACGGTATATTGCAACCCGCCGACATTGCTGGCCACCACGGGCGTATGGCTGGCCATCGCCTCGATCGGCACCAGCCCAAACGGCTCGTAGTGGCTGGGCACAACGCACACATCTGCCGCTGCATAATAGAGATGCAAATTGTCATCGCCCAGGCGACCGGGAAACAGCGTGCAATCCGTTAGCCCCAGGTCTTGCACAATGCTTTCGATGCGATCGCGCTCCAGACCATCGCTCTGGCCGGGGCGACTGCCGCCACCGATTACCAGCTTCAGGTTTGGCAGGTGGCGAATGTCGGACTGGCCGACGGCGCGCACCAGGGTTTCGATGCCCTTGCGCGGGTCAAACCGACCGACATACAGCACGATTTTATCTGCGGGCGAGAAGCCGAGCTGCTGGCGGGCGGCGGCGCGGGTGATATGCCCAAAGCGGCTGATGTCTGTGCCGCAGGGAATCATGTCGATGCGCCCTTCAGTGGAGACGAGCGATCGCATGTGTTCGCGCTCTTGGGGGCTGGTCGCCACCACTGCATCCACCGTTTCCAGGCATGACTTTTCCACCGCCAGCCGCTTGTGCCCAATCGGCGGCAGGTCGCCCAGCGTGCGATATTTCACCGCGCCCAGCGAATGATAGGTATGCACCTGCACCAGCGACGGCATCTGGCGCTTCAGTCGCATTCCCACCCATGACGACAGCCAGTAATGGGTATGCACCAGGGAATACTCAACGCCTTCCTGCTGCTGGAATGTCAAAAATTGCTCGACAAATGCCGGCAAATGCTCAAACAGCACATCGCGACTCATAAACTCCGCCGGGCCAGCCGTCAGCCGAATCGTGCGGCAGTTGGGCTGGTGTTCCACAATCCTGGCTTGCTCCGGGTCGCTGCGACGGGTGAACATATCCACCTGCCAGCCCTGCGCTGCCAACGTCTCGCCCACCTGGCGCACGTAGACATTCTGCCCACCCGCCTCTTCCTGGCCAATTTCAGCCGCCGGGTCGCCATCTACCGAAATCAGCGCGATACGATGCTTCCGAGTCAGAAACATGCTCTTCACCTCATGGTTAACGTTTATCGGCACGCGAACCAGAGGTCAATCTTCATGAAGGACTCCCTCAGCGATCGCGAACCGACGCATCTCAAAAATCGACACGTACCAGTCAAGGACACTGACGAGAATCAGGATAGATTGCTGACGTCAAGTCTCCTCTCAAAGCCGACGAAGTTAGCTGACGGGCGAGGGCTGAGAGATGCCCTTCTTTGAAGTTTTGGGCGATCGCCCCGGATCGAAGACCGGTGCAATTGCCAAATGCCTCCCAAGATATGCCCCAACGGTTGGTTCCTCCGCTCCAGGCTAAACTTCGGCAACAAGCAACCGAGAAAACCCTGGATTAGGCTGACTTATCATTTGATTGAGAGAATAGCTCACGCTAAATTGTTTCGTCAATGTCACCTGAGTCCTACTCTCCAAGCGCCAGTAAAGCAGAAAGACTCGGCCAGAGGCGTACTTTTGAATACGGATAAATCCAGAAATATTGATCCTGTCATGCCCTCCGCAGAAGAGGGCTGCTAAATTGTGGCGCTGGGGCGGATGAAATTGCGCCGACCCGTCCCCTGGCCCTTGCTGGATGAGAGCGATCGCCCCCATAGATTTGGCCTACAGGTGTGCCCCCAGATGTACCCCCAGATGTGCCCCACAGATATGACCTGGGTGACCTATAGATGTGAAGACTTTTCTTTGGTTTGCAGCATCAGACGGTGGGCAATGAGATGATAAAGTTTGAGATGCTAATACGACCCAATTCCTATCGGGATACCGGGAATAATACCCAAATAACTGGCACCCAGCGCTAGACTTTAGATTGTTGGCTTTGATCATTGTTCGCTCTGATCATTAGCTTTGATCATTGGCTGGTTGCCTGACTTGATTAAAACGGCTCAACTGCTAACCGTTGCACGGCTGACGGGGCTACCGTTTTCTCTACGAACCCTCAAGCCGCATGTTTGTTGCATCTGGCGATCGCGCCGATCCTTGTTTCCACTCGCCATCTTCCAGTTAGTCTATGTCTCCTACTTCCACACCCGCCGCTGCCAAAGTTTCCAAGGTCGAAGGCATCAAAGAGCGCAGCCACAACCTGAGAGAACCCGTCGCTACCGAGCTGCGGCAAGACACCACCCACTTCAGCGAAGATGCGGTGCAAATTCTCAAGTTTCACGGCTCCTATCAGCAAGACAACCGCGACAACCGGGTCAAGGGGCAAGAGAAAGACTATCAGTTTATGCTGCGCACCCGCAGTCCCGGCGGCATCATCCCGGCGCAGCTCTATCTGGCGCTGGATGAGCTGTCGGAGCAATATGGCAACCACACGCTGCGCGCCACCACCCGCCAGGGCTTCCAGATTCACGGCATCCTCAAAAAGAACCTGAAAACGGTGATGGCGACCATCGTCCACAACCTGGGTTCCACCCTCGGAGCCTGCGGCGACCTCAACCGCAACGTCATGGCTCCGCCGGCCCCGTTCAAAAATCGCCCCGAATATGCGATCGCCTGGGACTATGCCAACCGCATCGCCGACCTGCTGACACCGCAAACCGGGGCCTATTACGAAATCTGGCTGGATGGCGAAAAGGCGGTTTCGGCTGAGGAGCATCCCGATGTTGTCGCCGCCCGCCAGCGCAACGGCAACCGCACGATTTTTCACAACCACGAAGAGCCGATTTACGGCACGCAGTATATGCCGCGCAAGTTCAAAGCTTGCGTCACGGTTCCTGGCGACAACTCGGTTGACCTGTTTTCCCAAGACTTGGGGCTAGTGGTGATCACTGACGACCAGGGCAATCTCCAGGGCTTCAACATCTATGCTGGCGGCGGGTTGGGGCGCACCCACAACAAAGAAGAGACTTTTGCGCGGACGGCTGACCCGGTTGGCTATGTTGATAAAGCTGATATCTATGATCTGGTGAAGGCGATTGTGGCGACGCAGCGCGACTATGGCGATCGCGCCGAACGCCGCCACGCCCGCATGAAATATCTGATTCATGACTGGGGCGTGGATAAGTTCCGCAGCATGGTGGAGGGCTACTTTGGCAAGCCACTGCAACCGCTGAAGCCCTTACCCCCGTTTGAATACAAAGACTTCCTCGGCTGGCATGAACAGGGCGACGGCAAGCTGTTTTTGGGCATTTCGGTGGAAAACGGCCGCGTCAAAGATGACGGCGCGTTCCAGCTCAAAACCGCTCTGCGCGAAATTGAGCAAACCTTCGCGCTGCCGATGCGCCTGACGCCCAACCACAATATTCTGCTACATGACATCGAGCCAGGCGATCGCGCCAAAATTCAGGGCATCCTGACCCGCTGCGGCATCCAGTCCGAAACCGACATCGACCCACTGGTGCGCTATTCCATGGCCTGCCCCGCCATGCCCACCTGCGGACTTGCCATCACCGAATCGGAGCGGGTGCTGCCCAGCATCCTGGAACGCATCCGCGCCCTGCTGGATCGCGTCGGTCTACCCAAAGAATATTTTGTCGTGCGGATGACGGGCTGCCCCAACGGCTGCGCCCGCCCCTACCTGGCGGAAATCGGCTTTGTCGGGCAATCGCCCGAAGCCTACCAGCTCTGGCTGGGAGCCGACCCCAACCAAACCCGGCTGGGCCTGGTCTACATGGACAAGATGCCGATCCAGGATTTGGAAAAAACGCTGGAGCCGCTGTTTGTCTTCTTTAAGCAAAAGCGCAACGCCGACGAGAGCTTTGGCGACTTCACCTATCGCGTTGGGCTAGAGGCGCTCCGCCAGTTTGCCGCGAAGTATCAGTCTGGGCAAGGGGCCAAGCCCGCCCGCCCCGGCAAATAGTTCAAGTGCTTTCATCTTCGAGGAACTCCGTTATCCGTGTTTTCAGCGATTCCGTGTCTTTTGTTTCGCATTCCCAGATGACAAGAT
>RFIF01000479.1 GCA_003695655.1 Cyanobacteria bacterium J069 | reverse complement strand
CGGGTAACCTGATTCATAGGGTTTCATCGTTAGAATGTGGTAATTCTTATGAAACCCTTTCCTGCTCTTCCTTTGCAAGCTTTTGTCCCGTACTTAGGGATTCAAGTTGCTTTTGTAAAGAACTATCCCGGACGAATTGCTACAGCGCGAGAATATTTAACCTGTCAGGCTGGCTCGACGCTTTAAGTTTGGCGTGAGTTATTTGTGATGAATTGACTGCAAATAGAGATCTGTGAAAAGTCGATTGTCCTGCGTATTTTTGCGAGAATTGCAGCAAAAATATGCACTCACTCTGATACTTCATCCCCAATTTCAACCTGGTAGTTGATGAAGAAACGATTAGCGCAGTCCCTGAGTTAGTCTCGTTTCTGTCAATGTTTGTTGAAATTAAAGTTAGGGCACTCTAAGTATATTGAAAGACTTTTGCATCCTTAAAAAGGGACGGCTAACCAAAGGATATGTTAAGGAAGAGGGTCGCGATGCCTAGCCCAGATCAGGACTCGTTCTCCCAGAACGAAAAGCCAGCGCATAGTACAGAAAATAGCGTCGAAGAACAGCGTCTTAAGACCCTCAGTGAGCTTGGGTTGATGGATGCCGAAAGCGTGCCGGTATTTGAAGAAGCGACCCAAACCGCCGCCCATCTTCTGGATGCTCGTATTTGTGTGCTGGGCTTAATGGATCGCCACCGACAGTGGTTTAAGTCTGCGGTTGGGCTATCGCGAATTGGGCTAATGAATGAATTGGCCACCACCCGCCAGCTTCCCCGCACAGATGCCCTGTGCCGCCATGTGGTCGAGAGTCGCCAGGTGCTGGCACTCAGTGATGCCTCAGCCCATCCCGACTTTTCCGACAGTGTTTTGGTGCAGCGCTATGGCATTCGCGCTTATCTCAGTGCGCCCCTGATTGCGTCTAATGGTCAGTGTGTGGGCACGCTAGCAATCTTCAGCTTACAACCCCGAGATTTTTCCACTCGCGAGGTCGAATTGCTAGAGCTGATTGCCCGCTGGAGCATGAGCGAGTACGAGCGCAACTGTCTGCTGCGGCGATCGCCCCAACCGCCCGCCAGAATTCCCAAAGAAGCGATCGCTTCCCCTCCCAGCAATTCCATCAAAACAGACCTGATTGCCCAGATGGCTCAGGAATTGCGCACCCCCCTCACCTCGATCCTCGGTATGGCCAGCGTGCTCAACCGCGAAATCTACGGACCCCTCACCGAGAAGCAGAAAGAGTATCTGGCGATCGTCCATAACAGCGGTCAAACCCTACTCTCATTGATCAATGAAATTTTGGAGCTAGGCTCCCTCAATGACACCAACTGCATCCTCAATCTCGCGCCGATTGATGTAGAGATGCTCTGTCAACAGGCCTTTAGCACATTACAGCAAGTGGCCCAACGCCGAGAGCAGCGGATTCGCCTGACTGTGGAGCCAGGCAATCGCATCTGGATGCTCGACAAGGAAAAAATTCGCCAGATGCTTTACCACCTGGTCTTCAGCGTCATCCAATCGGCCAGTGCTGAAAGTATCATTCGCGTCCACATTTCTCGCAAGCAGTCTACTCTATCAATTACAGTATGGACTTCCCACCCCTGGCTCGGTGAGGGACTCCCCGCTGCCGACCTCTACACAGGACAGATGTTAACCCCGGTTGAGCTGGCTCAGGGACAGTCTTCCTCTTTTGGCTGGGGTGCCGATACCCGCAAGCTCCAGTCTTCTCAAGCAGATACAGCAGGTGCTGACAGTGCCACAGGCTCCCAAAATACCCTCCGACAAAGCTTAGGACTAACGCTCAGCCGCCAGCTTGCAGAACTGCACGGCGGCAGCATCAACATCCAAGGCTCTGCCGAAACGGGCTATCGGTATGTGGTCAGCATTCCGCAAGCCACTGAGCTAACTGAGACGGAATAGTGGGGAACTCATTAGGGGAGTTGCTGGGGGATACATTGGAGGAGTCATTGGGGGAACAGGAGTGGGCAATGGGGGAGCGATCGCCATAGCCTGAAGAAATCCGCTAACCACAGGGCTGAAATGTCTGCTTGTCCAAGTTTGGGAAGTGCTTGGGAAATCCTTACAGGTTGGAATCCTGCGACCTGGGGCGAGATCAGCCCAACCAACTCTAGATTAGGGCAAACGGTCAGAACCTGCTCCAAAGTCTAATGTCCAAAGTCTAATGTCCGAGGCCTGATGATTGATCGATTCAGCAAATCATTTCTGGAATGAGGGTTGATAATTTTGGCCGTTTGGTTATGATTTTAAGTAGTAATCACAAGATTCCAATTTGTTGCTTCAGCTTTGCACCGCCAGAGGATGGACACAGCTGTTGCGTTTCGCCTTTTGGCAGCGCCGCTTTATACGCCCTCAGATAGTCATAGTTGGGTTACATAGAGTTACACTGGAGTCAGGGTAACGGAAACACTGGAATTCTTTCGAGCAAGACTAGGATCTTGGTCTGCGTCAAGGAGCAGTCTGATCACATGGACTATATCGAAAAGGTTTTGGAAAAGCTTAAGGAATGGGCAAGAAAGCTGGTGGAAACCCTGCTCGGCCCAGATGTTCAGCCAGAGCCAGAACCCATCCCCATTCCAGTAGACGACCGTAGCCGTCGCCGCTAGATAGACTTCTACCTTGGGTTGGAGGTTGTCTGAGCGTGTGCTCTGAAGCTTCAGTTGTTCTTGCGAATTGCCTCTTAGCTCTAGTAAGCTTTGTTGCTTTGCTTTGAGCGGCTGGTTTACCTGGCAAGATTTTGGTGAACCTGCTCTCTGTCGTGGATTTTGGCGGGTTCCTTGTGACTATTTTCAGCGTCCTGGTCTTGCACGGGCCGAATCTAAATTTGCTAGGGCGTCGAGAGCCTGGAATCTATGGACTGGAAACGCTAGATGGAATTACCGAATCTTTGGAGACTGAGGCAAAAAATCTTGGCGTGTCAATAGATTCTTTGCAGTCTAATTATGAAGGAGCATTGGTAGATGCGATTCATGGTGCGCTGGGCATACATCGCGGGCTGTTAATTAACCCTGGCGCTTATACCCATACTAGTGTGGCGATTCGAGATGCGATCGCCGCTGTAGCGTTGCCAACGGTCGAAGTTCATCTCAGTAATGTCTACCGCCGGGAGGCTTTCCGCCATCATTCTTACATTGCACCCGTGGCGGTCGGTCAGATTAGCGGGTTTGGAGCGTTCAGCTATATCTTGGGGTTGCGTGCCCTGATCCACCACTTAACCCACATCCCTTCGGGCTAGATCTTCAGCCTGGTCTTTGAGGTTTCAGGATGTAAATCGACAGGATGTAAATCAAAATCCTCTGGGCGTTGTCCCTCGGTAAAGCGTCATTCGATCAGGCATCTTGCCAAACGAGCAACGACTTTTGACGAAGCAACCTTATTCCTGGCGTTCTAGCGGGGAAAGCAGCTCATCTTTCCACACTTCGAGCTGGAGACGCAGGCGAGCTGCGCCACCGGGCGTTGAAGTATTTGGCAAAGACAGTCGCTCGATTGCCCGCTGATAATCTGCCAGAGCGGCGTTCCAATCGCCCCAGAGGTGATGTGTCCGTCCACGCTCGGCGTAGATATGCGCTTCCAGGCGGCCCAGACGCAGGGCGAAGTCAAAACATTCCAAAGCGCGGTCATGCATTTCTAGCTCACGCAGGGTAATGCCCTGATTGAGCCAGGCGCGGACGTTTGCTGGGTTAAGGTCAAGGGCGGCGTCGTAGTCGAGGATGGCTTCGAGAAACTTGCCCTGAGCAGCGTAGTAATTGGCGCGGTTGTTGTAGACACTGTCCAGGGTGGAATCTAGCTCCAGCGCTTGGTTATAGTCGGCGATCGCCCCATCCAGGTTGCCGCTTTGAAAATAGACCAGGCCACGATTGTTGTAGTCGCGGGCGCTGCTGGGGTTTTGTTCTAGAAGGACACTAAACAGGGCGATCGCTTCATCATGATCACCGCGTTGAGCTGCTTGCAGCGCCTCCTGGCGGAGAACGGTTTCTAGCTCGGTGTGGCTAATAGGGGGTAAGGTTCGCGCTGCAATTGCTGAATCTACGCGCCGGGCTTTGGGTTGCCAACGCTTTTGCAGCTTTAGGGTGGGGCGAACGGTGGCACCCAAAATATGCCGCGACCGTTCTGCATTGCTTGCCTTTTCTTGCCGACCTGTAGAAGAGCGCATGTTCATGACATCCTCGTGGTGTATTTCAGTCAGTGCCAGGGTGTGACGTGCCTCTAGAACCCGTGTTATCCGCCTTTCCACCGTTACTGTCTCCTAAAGCTCAAAGCAGTGTCAGGTTGAAAGTACGGAAAATTCTTTTTCATCTGAAATAGCAATGTACCCCCAGTACTAGACGATGCAGAATCCATGAAAGTTCCGCTGCATCAGATGTTCAGCAGCAATTCGCCCAGGAATAAACTACAGAGAAGCTCCGTGTAATTCCTGAAACTGCGGGCCAGGATTCGTGAACTTTTGGTGACATAAGCGGTCGGAATACATCTCAGGTTTGCAGTCGCGTCGATATTGGCTGTTTATACGGAAACGCTCTGGCGATCGCTGTAGTGCTGAGGTAGTCCCTGAATCTATGCCCAAAAACCTGCGCCAAAAATTGCTGGAGCCAGAGGGTCGCTGCTGTTTGCCCCGTCCAGTTTGCGAGTTTTCCGATGTCTTTGCTCAGTCGTTCAGTTTCGTTGCTGCAACGAGATACGTGGTTTACTGACGCCGACCTGGTTTCTCCAAGACGTGCGATGCCAACCCAAACTGCGACGCTCTAAGACGCGAAGAACCTGGCAATTGACTTTGCAGATACCTTAAAACCGGATGTGGGAAGCTGGCTAAAAGCGCTGCTCACCAGCCTGGGCATCTCGGTCAACGTGGAACGTCTGTAAACCGCCTGTTTAACAATCTAAAAGGTCGGTAGAAGTGTAATTTGTTTGGTGGAGCCGTGATGCGAAAAGGCGGCTATGAGCCGCCCTGGTATGGCAATCGGGGACGCAGAGAATATCCCAATGCGAATTAGTGATTTTGCTGGGGCGATCGCCATGCGTCTGGGTCGAGCAACAAAACCCACTTTCAACTGGTGGCAGCGATAGCGGTAGAGTCTCTGCCTGCTGACACAACGCGAGGGGCGATCGCCGACCTGCTCCGCAAAATCCAGCCGGGTGACTTGTTGCGGTAAGCTCACCCCGGCTCTCAGGTTGCCGACGGCGGACAGGCCCGCGTGGCTCTGTCCAATGAGTTTCTTGCTAGAGGCACCGTCAGCTTTGCTCAGGCGCACCACACCCAGGCTGGTGTCCGACAGTCCGTCAAAAGAAAGTAGACGCCCTCATAGGGTCTGAGAAAATTTGGCTGCTGCGCCCCTTGGCAAAAATGTAGCTTGCGAGAGGTCAGGTGCCAGGTTCCAGGGATCAGGCTTCAGAACGCTCACTTTAAGACCTGACACCTAACCCCTGACACCTAACCCCTGACACCTAGCGCCTGACACCTAACCCCAGCACTTAGCTAGGCGGATTCAAAAATCGGCTGGCGAACTTCAGGGTTTCGCCCAAGTCTGTCGATTTTTCATCGCCACCGAGAAAGGCAGACAGCAGCGGGTTGCTACCGCGCGTGCCAGGTTTGGGTGCGCCCAGGTTCAGCATTCCCAGCGCGGCCGTAATTAGCCCTGGCAACATGCCTTGAACAATCGTAGGGCTGATGCCTGTAGCAGAGGCGATCGCCTGCACGGCTTGCTGCTGAAGACCGGCGGGGATCAGGGATTGGAGTGCTGCGCCACTGGCCGAGCCGCCTGCCAATTGACCAATCATGCTTTCCAGTCCGCCAATGCCAGCAGTGGTTTGCTGCTGTTTGAGGGCTGTGCGGGCCAGGTTGCCCACGACAGAAAACGCGCTTTGGGTAGCAGAAGGGCTGAGGTTCTGTCCGCCAGCGAGTTGGGAGACTGTATTCACAATGGAGCCTAGCGAACTAACGCTAGCCTGTTGATTGGGATTATTGATAGCGCTTAAAACATCAAAGATCAGACTCATCTCTTTGCCTCTTTGTAAAACAAGACCGTAAAACAAGACCTTAAAACCAAATTTGGTATAGCAGGGATCAGGGGTTAGAAATCAGGGGTCAGGAGTGAAGCCTTTGCTGCATCAAGCTTTTCAGTTTGATGTTTGTCCTAACCATTCTGTCCACCGCTATAAAACCAAACTCAGTGATATCACTGAATGGCAATCTGCATCGGACTATTCTGCCGAAATTGGATAAACTCCAGTTCATCTTTGGCCTTTGCCAATGCCATTTGGGTCAGGTAAATTTTGCCATGAGAGATCGGGTTTTTGGGTGTTGTGCAACACCTCGATCACCATAAGACAAGCTCTACATCCTCGTTTGAGGACATAGAGCAGGTGTGAATTGCCAATTTTGTCGAGCTTTGGAGTGAGATGTCGAATGGCTAGAAGCTAGATACCAACTAGCTTTGCGCTTAGAGTCCAGAGGCGATCGCCCAGGGCGTCATTGGTGGCTTTGTCCGACAATTCCTGTACAAAGGATTCGCGCCCTGATTTTTGGCGGTTGCCCCAGCTCCAGTGAACGCCGGATTGCTTGAACGCCGGATCAGCCACCACCTGCGCTACTCGTTCGCCCGCTAGATCCTGTGACACATAGCCACCTGTGATGTTCTTCTGAAACCAAGGGAAAACCTTCTGGAAGATGGGGTAGCTGTTGCGGAAGAGGGGCGTGTCGGCAACGCAGCCAGGATAGAGCGAGCTGAAGGTGATGCCTGTGGTGTCGTGATAGCGACGGTGCAGCTCGCGCACGGTGATCATGTTGCAGAGCTTGCTGTCTTTGTAGGCTTTGCCCGCTTTGAACTTTTTGCCGTCGATCATGGCAATTGGCGCTTTGAATCCGGACTCCAGTCCTTCCAGGTTGCCCAGGTCGGCGGGTGCCGGAATGGGGATCTTGCCGCCCAGTTCCTTGGAGTTGGCAGTGACAGTTCCCAAAATGACCAGGCGCTTGTCCGCTGCGGGGGAATCCTTGAGGTCGCCCAATAGCAGGTTGCACAGCAGAAAATGGCCAAGATGGTTGGTGGCGACGCTGAGTTCATAACCCTCTGGGCTACGCAGCGGCTCTTTCAGCAGAGGCATATAGACGGCGGCATTGCAGACCAGCGCTTCGAGCGATCGCCCGGTCGCATGGAACTCATCCACAAACTTGCGAACGCTGTCGAGCGACCCCAGGTCAATGTGCAGCAGCGTGTAGCAATCCTTGGAAATGCCGACAGACTGTGCAGCGGCTTCGGCTTTTGCTAAATCTCGACAGGCCATGACGACGTGCCATCCTCGCTTGGCCAGGGCTTTGGCAGCGTAAAGCCCCACTCCCGAAGAGGCTCCGGTTATGATTACGGTCGGTTGCTGAGAGTTTTGCATTTTGTTAACAATTTACAGTGCGCTGTGATGTGTCTCCATGATTCATGATGATTGCACACCGTTGAACCGCAAAATGTTGAGTTATTACGCGAAATGTTGAGTTATTCAAACTAGGGGTTAGGGG
>RFIF01000478.1 GCA_003695655.1 Cyanobacteria bacterium J069 | reverse complement strand
CGGGTAACCTGATTCATAGGGTTTCATCGTTAGAATGTGGTAATTCTTATGAAACCCTTTCCTGCTCTTCCTTTGCAAGCTTTTGTCCCGTACTTAGGGCTCAGATATACTTTTGGAAAGTCGACAAAGTAGACTTAGAGACAGATGGAAACGATTGCTAGGGGAATCTAGAGGCAACAAGATATTCTCAGATTGCTTTAGAGATAGGAAGTATCGAGCACAACAGTCGATAGAATAATCGAAATAAAACTTAGGACAGGTGACTTAAGTTGCAACTGACGGGTGACGGGAAGTGCATCCACGAAAAGGTTGATTTTAGAAATTGGATCGAAATCTAAATCTCTTCGGCATCTTGAGAGCAAAGTTCTATGATTAAGGCTAGGGTCAAGTAAGAATGCTGGAATGAACGTAACACCTGAGTTTGCTCTATCTGCTGGCGATGGCGATCGCCTGGAGTTGCATTGCCTTTATCCCTGGAATCAGGGGCCTTTAGTCGCCCATCTGCAAGAGCTTCTGGGCGCTTGTGGGTACAAGCTCAAGGTGGATGCTGACTTTGGCTGGATTACCGAAGCCGCTGTCCGAGATTTCCAGCGTCGTCATCACTTGCGGATTGACGGCATCGTGGGCGATCGCACCTGGGATCTGCTGATTTCGCAGGTCAAGCCAGGGGCGCGGACGCTGCGACTGGGCTATCGGGGAGCAGATGTGCGAGAGCTACAGGGGCTGTTGCAGGTCTACGGCTATTCGATTCGGCGCTCGGCTTGTTTTGACCGAGACACCCAAAACGCGGTGATCAATTTTCAGCGATCGCACCATCTTGACCCCACGGGGGAGGTGACGCCCATCACCTGGGCAGTAATGTGTGATGGAAAATCGATCCAGCCGCCAGCGCCGCGCAACAATTGGCTTTTGGAGCGGGGTCGCTGGCGATAGGCCGAGCAGGGAGGACTAAATCAACGCAGGCAAATTGCCAGGCGATTGTCAGCGCTAAATGTCAGCGCTAAAAGATTTAGACAATCCTGAGGAGAGCTTTAAGCTCAGGCGGAGGGTGGGCAGGGCGTGTTGTCAAAAGATAAGTTGGCGTGGCAGAGCGATCGCCAGTGATCCAGATCGCCAGTGATCCACCAAGCGAACCGCCAACGGGTCTGGGTGTTTATAGAAAGCTGTTTTGTTAAGTGAACCTGTAGGAAAAACCAAATGAGTGTTGCACTGACCATTCCAGATTCTGTTCTGAAGTCCATGCGGTTGCCGGAGCAGCATGTCGAACAGGCGCTGCTAAAGGAATTGGCGATCGCCCTGTACGCTCAGGAGATGCTGTCCTTTGGCAAGGCAGCCGAGCTAGCTGGGATAGAAGGCAGCGAGTTTAGCCAGGTGGTTGGCGAACGCGGCGTCAGCCCCCGCTGTAGCCGCGTCCTGATGGATGGCGAAAGTGTCCTTGTCTGTAGCGACTAGTTCTGTGGCGACTAGTTCTGTGGCGACTAGTAATGTGATGACTCCGCCGCGAGTAGATCACTTTGTGGTCTGTGGACTGGGTAGCCTGGGGCAATATTGCGTGTATAACCTGCGTCGATTTGCCACGGGTGACTCGGCGGTTTCTGTGACGGCAATCGACCGACAGCAGCCCCCAGAATGGGAAATCGACAACCTGCCTGACTTGCTCACAGAGGGCTTGCTGATTGGCGACTGTCGCGATCAGGCCATCTTGCTCAAAGCAGGTATCCAGCACTGCCGGACGGCACTGGTGGTGACGAGTAACGAAACCGTGAATATCGAAGCGGCGATCGCCATTCGGCAGCTCAACCCGGACGTGCGCTTGGTGGTGCGCTCCTCCCGCCAAACCCTGAACGAGCTGCTCAAACACCACCTTGGCAACTTCAGCGCCTATGACCCAATGGAAATGCCTGCTCTAGCCTTTGCGATGGCAGGGCTACAGGTGGGACTATTGGGAAGTTTCAATATTGGTGAGACGCGCCTGCAAGTGGTTGAGCAGATAGTTCAGCCCCGCGACCCCCGGTTTGAAGATAGCCGCGCCATGTTGCAGCACAAAAAATCCTATCGGCTGCTCAGCCATCGCCCTACCAATCAAGCGGGGATCACGCTTGACCGCGTATTTTACCAGTGGCAGGTGGACACTCGCATTCGCGCTGGCGACTCCATTGCCTATGTGGAAATTGCCGACTCGCCCAGGCAGGATGCTCAGCCGACCGATAGGGGCCGGCTGTCGCGCTGGCAGGCGAGGCTGCAAGATATGTTCAGAGAGCGCCCTGCCGAATGGTGGCATCGGATGCAGGCGTGGATAGCAGCCAGCCAGACGCGCCAACTGATTGGGGCGGGGCTGCTGACGGCGCTGGTGCTGTGGGTGCTGGGGGCGACGATGCTCAAGGCAACGGTGCCAGAGCTGTCTTGGACGAAGGCGATCGCCTCGGGAGCTGTGCTGCTGCTGGGCGGCTACGGCGACGTGTTTGGCGGCTTAGAAGAAGACCCCATTCCGGGCTGGGTCTATTTCATCAGTTTGTTGATTACCCTCATCAGCCTGCTGTTTGTGCTGGGCGTGGTAGGGATGATTGCCGACAACTTGCTGAGTGCGCGTTTCAGTTTTTTGCAGCGGCGATCGCCCGTGCCCCAGCAAGGTCATGTGGTGCTGGTGGGACTGGGGCGCGTGGGGCAGCGAGTCACTGACTGGCTCCGCGCCTTCCGGCAGCCGTTTGTCGTGCTGAGCGACGTAACGGAGAACTTGGCCCTGTTTCCCCAGACGCCCATCCTCATCGGCAACCCGATTCACCAGATTCACCAGGCAAATCTGGCAACGGCCAAGAGCTTGGTGCTGGTGACGGATGACCAAATTTTGAACCTGGAAGTAGCGCTAATGGCGCGGGAAGTGGTGCGCCAAGTTCAACAGCCTCTGCAACTGGTAATTCGTTCTTATAACCAGCGGTTTAGTACCAGCCTGGCCAGCCTGATTCCCGACGCCCGCGTCATGACAGCCTCGGCACTGGCCGCCGAAGCCTTCGTCGGTTCTGCTTTTGGCGAAAATATTCTGAGCCTGTTTCGGCTCAACGGGCAAACGATCCTGGTAACGGAGTTTTGGGTCGAGGCGGATGATACGCTCATCGGCAAGCTCCTCTCTCAGGTGGCCTACGGCTATGGCGTGGTGCCAATTTTCTATCAGCGCGAAGGCGATCGCATGACATTTGACCACAGCGAGAGCCTGATGCCCTCAGAAACCTGGCGACTGCAAGCGGGCGATCGCCTCGTGGTCCTCTCCTCCATCGATGGATTGCGACGCATCGAGCGGGGGCAAATGCGTCCGCCCCGCACCTGGCGACTGACCGCAGGCAAACCGCTCAACCGAGGCAATCTCAGCGAAATTGGCACCACATTGCACCGCATTTCGGGACTCAACCTTAACACCGCCAACACCTTTGCCCAGACCCTCCCAGGCACAATTGATTTATCACTTTATGACTATCCCGCTCACGCTCTATTAACGGAGTTACGCAAACTTGCCCCTGATGTAACGCTGACGGAGAGGAGTGATGGGGTGACGGGGTGACGGGGTGACGGGGTGAGAGAGCGGCAAGGGGAGAGGATAGCTGACTCAATCCTCCAACACCCCAACACTCCCCTTACTCACCCTGCCAATCTCTACCGATCTGAATCGTCACATCCGAGCGCAGGCTGCCTGTACCCTCAACGCGCACTTCGCCAAAACCGAGCGATCGCCGCACTGCATCCGCACTATCGAGGTCGCCCCCCTGAGCAATAATGCGGGTTTCGCGGAGTGGTTCGCTCCAGCGTTCATCAATATAGGTGTTGTAAAAGCCTGCTTCCTGGAGCTTCGCCAGCAGTTGCTCGGCCGCCGCCGGATCACCCGTAGAATCCTGAATCGCAATCTCCACGTCATAGTTTGGATCTGAAGCAGAGACTGACTCCGCACTCGGCTCGGCGTAGGGATCTTCGCTGGTTGCGCTGAGTCCTGAATTCACATCAAAATACTGAGTTACTAGCTCACTGATGCGAGAGCGACTGGGCAGCCAGTAGCTGGCTTCGTAATCTCCAGTGCCACTAAAGTCTCCGGGCAGCATCAGCATTTGCAAATCCGACCGCTGGAGCTGGGACGCAAAGCCTACCAGCGCTACCAGTTCCTCGACCGTAAGATTGGTATCGACGTTTTCTTGAATAACCGACAGGATTTGGGGAATCCGGGTGAGCGTGGCAGGGTTGAGGGTCTGTTCGACCAGCGCCCGCATCAGGGTTTGCTGCCGCTGCACGCGCCCAATATCGCCGTAGGCATCATAGCGAAACCGCAGAAATTGTAGCGCCTGAGCACCGTTGAGGTGCTGTTCTCCCTGTTTCAGGTCGATATATAGATGCTGGGAGTGGTCGGTATACTTCATATCTTTGGGCACATAGACCGTGACCCCGCCCAGCGCGTCTACCAGTTTTTCGACCCCCTGCACGTTGATCCGCACATAGCGGTCAATCGGCACGCCGCCCAGCAAATCGCTAACGGATTGGGCCGCCAGCGCAGGCCCCCCATAGGCATTGGCTTCGTTGAGCTTGGTCGTGCCTAGTCCGGCGACTCGCGTCCGGGTGTCTCGCGGCAGCGACAGCACCACAAGCTTGTCGATGGCAGGGCTAAACCGCAGCATCAGCATGGTGTCGGACAGCCCATCGAAGGAGTTGACCAGCGCGTGATAGCCCAGATTGCGGGCTTCGTCGGGCGGATTTTCTACGTCAGAACTCAGCACCTTCATCCCCAGCACCATGATGTTGACGGGGCGTGTCAGCCGGGGCAAGCGAAAGTTTAGCCCGGTGGAGATTTCGCCCTGGTCAAAAACTTTGGACTCTTCGGGCGAGAGGCGGCTTTGCAGTAGCGGCGTGCTGGCAAGGGACATGGCCAGCAGGGCCCCCGCCCCTGCCGAAACTGTGGCGACGCCCAAAAGCCCCAGCAGCAGCCAGGATAGTTTGAGTTTTTGGGGTGGAAGGGGCGGGCGTTGAGGAGACAAAGATCGGTTGGCCTTGGGGGATGTCACGAGTCGGGGATGGATAGAGCCAGGGGGTGATGGATATCAGCGGGCGATCGCCCTCCATCAGTCTCGGTGAGAGTTTGGGCAAGAGTCGCGGTGAAGCCTGGGCGGGTGCTTGCGGCAATTGCCGTGCCGGGTTGGCAGCCTATTTAGATCCCCTGGTTTAGAGACCCTGACGGCTGCTGCGTAGGGCTGAGTTCCAACGCTTCATGCAGCATCTTAGCAACGATTTTGCAGAATGGTGCGTCTGAGGTGCTGAGGATCAGGGTTCAAGAGTCAGGCGCGATGCCTGAATTTCCCGCCTAACCCCTGACCCCTAGCCTCTGACCCCCAGCTACGGTAGGCGATCGCTCACTTCGCTAATGCCAGGGAGCCGCAGCGGTTTGCGTTGCCACAGTCGCAGCATCAGCCACAGCGTCACGACGAAATAGCCAGAGGTGAGGGCGCTGTTGGCTATCAGCAGCGGCATAGCGCTGGTGTCTGCCGCCTGTGCTCCGGCTGCCAGCGCCACGTAGCCCATTAGCCAGCCCAGTCCTAGCGTCGTCGCCAGCCGAGCTGCCTGCCGTTCACGGCGATTCCCGTAGGGATCGCTTTGCGAATCGCCCTTACGCATTGACAGCGCCCAGATTGCCGGAAATACCCCCAGCACTGGTATGAGGTAGATAAACATGCGAATCCGCTTGAGCTGCTGCGGGTCATGGGGATCGTCGTAAGGGTTAGGCATCTTAGGGG
>RFIF01000477.1 GCA_003695655.1 Cyanobacteria bacterium J069 | reverse complement strand
CTGCGGGCCTGGCTTGTCCTTCCCCAAATGCCAAACCGGGAACCGCCGAGGCATCGTCGTCATCGCCCTGATAGGCGGCAATGTCTTCCTCATCCAGCGCAAAGGTGACGGTGACGCTGGCTTCTACGGTGGTTCGGCCGCGACTAGCGACATTCTGGTTCACCAGATCTGGCAGACGCTCTGCCCGCATTCCTTTGGAACCTGCCAGCCCCAGCGCAAACAGCAGGGCATCCAAAATATTTGATTTCCCCGACCCGTTCGGCCCCGAAATCACAGTAAACCCTGGCAGCAACGGAACCTGCGTTGTGCCACCAAAGGATTTGAAGTGAGACAGTTCTACGCGCTTGACGTGCACAAAGTTGATTTTAGACGGGGCAGGGGCGGAGAGGTTAATACGAATATACTAATTTGTTTGACTACTGAACACCAGTTTTAACAAAAAAACTCGGATTCAGATAGGAAACCGCCATAAAGTTTAAGAGAAGTGTGGCAGTGCCTGGGGAACCCCAGTCAGCGGTTAAAGTGACTGAGATACGGTTGGAGGGCGATCGCCCTCGCGCAGCTAGCATCTAAATGTAGCGCTTTTGCTCCAAAAATAACCCCATTCGTAGCGTATTTCCAAAATCCTATGCCTGTGTACCCTGGAATTTCTAGCGAAGCCTTTCGCCATCCGCTCGATCAGCAGGCCGAGCAGGCGCTCCGCAGCGTGCCGGGGTTTGACCTGGTGGCGCGGCGCTTTGTGGAATTTGTCTACGAGCGGCCGCGGCAGGTGTTTTTGCTGGGCAATGCGATCGAGGTCGGCCCACGGCAGTATTCCACGCTGTTTCAACTGTTTCGCGAATGTTTGCGATCGCTCGACATTTCCCCAGAGCCGACGCTGTTTGTGTCGCAGTCGCCGATGGTGAACGCCTACGCCCTGGGGCAAGACCGGCCCTGCGTTGTGCTGAGTACCGCGCTATTAGACCTGAGCGATGAGGCTGAGCTGAAAGCCGTGCTGGCCCATGAGTTGGGGCACTTGAAATGTGGACACTCGACGCTCAACCAGATGGCGAGCTGGGCAATCACTGCGGCATCGGGGCTGGCGGAAATGACCTTCGGGCTGAGCAGCCTGATCAGCACCGGGCTAATCCTGGCGTTTTACGAATGGCTGCGGAAGGCGGAACTGTCGGCGGATCGGGCGGCGCTGCTGGTGATGGACGACGTGAAGCCCGTGCTGCAAAACATGATGAAGCTGGCGGGCGGCAGCAGTCGCTATGCCCATGAGCTAAGCCTGGAAGAGTTTTCGCGCCAGTCGGAACGCTACCAAAACCTGGATCAAGACGGCATCAACCAGGTTTATAAATTTCTGCTCTACAACAACCTGTCGCAGGGATTTTTTCAGACGCATCCGTTCACCGTGGAGCGGGTGCATTTCCTGAGAGAATGGTCGGAATCAGAAGATCTGCGGCAGATTCGAGCGGGCAACTATCGTCGGGCAGCAGAGCCGACCGTGAACGTAGAGCCGCCACCGTCCAGTTCTGAAGCTGCGCCTGGCGAGGCAGATGTGGAGCGGCTGCGGCGCGAAGTCGCAGATTTGCAGCAAAAGATTGACCGAATTCGGCGATCGCGCGAGTGATCAGGGATCAGGTTTTAGGAGTCAGGGGTCAGGATGAGAAATTAAGCGAACCTCTAATCCCTGAAACCTGACCCCTGGAACCTGACCCCTAACCCAGCCAGTCGGCGAATTCGGTGTGAAAGCGATCGCCCAAAATTGCGTCTCGAATCCGCTGGGTAAAGCGCACCAGTTCCGTAATGTTGTGAATCGAAATCAGCGTGAATGCAAGGATTTCGCGGGCGTGGAGCAGGTGGCTGAGGTAGGCGCGGCTAAAGTTTTGGCAGGTGTAGCAGGGGCAGGTTTCATCCAGCGGCGTGAAATCACGGCGGAAGCGATTGTTTTTCAAGTTCCAGCGATCGCCCTGTACTAGCGCCGCGCCATGTCGCGCCAGCCGGGTGGGAATCACGCAATCAAATAGGTCAACCCCAGCGGCGATCGCCCGCACCATTTCCTTATGCGTCCCCACACCCATCAAGTAGCGGGGCTTGTCTTCGGGCAGCAGCGGAGCCGTTACCTGCACGATTTTCTCAATGAGTTCTGGCGGTTCTCCCACGCTGACGCCACCAATCGCGTAGCCGAATGCGTCAAACTGGGCGATCGCCGCCGCCGCTTCTTGCCGCAAGTCGGGATACACGCCGCCCTGGACGATGGGGAATAATGCCTGATCGGATCGGGCATGGGCAGCAAAACAGCGCTCTAGCCAGCGCATCGTGCGATCGGTCGCCCGCTTCACCTCGTCCCACGTCGCCGGATGGGGTGGGCATTCGTCAAACGCCATGATCACATCGGCCCCCAGCGCGTTCTGAATCTGAATCGACCGCTCTGGTGTGATTTGAATCATCTTGCCGTCACGGGGCGATCGAAACGTCACGCCCTCGTCGGAAATCTGGCGCATCTCGCTCAGGCTAAATACCTGAAACCCGCCAGAATCCGTCAACAGCGGCCCGTCCCAGCCCATAAACCGATGTAGCCCGCCGGCCGCTGCCACCAAGTCTTCTCCCGGCTGCAAGTGCAGATGGTAGGTGTTTGCCAGCACCATCTGTGCGCCCGTGCCCTTGAGCTGGGCTGGCGTGACGGTTTTCACGTTCGCTAGCGTGCCCACGGGCATAAACCGGGGCGTTTCTACGATGCCGTGAGGCGTGTGAAAGATACCCGCCCGCGCCTTTGTGGCGCAGCACCGCGCCTGACATCCATATGAAAAATGACTACCCAATGCTTGCCCTAGCGCCCGCTACATGGAAAAGTTCTCTTCGTCGTCAATCCGGACATCCCATCCGGCAGACAACACTTCGGTAACCACGGCTTCTAGCGCCGCCGCGTTTAGCCTGCGGCAGTTCTGATCATCGAGCGGGTTGGAGAGGGGAATGAGCCGCAGCAAGCGGTTATCTTGCACCAGATCAAAGCAGGTTTCGCCTTCGGGCAACTGCGCCAGCTCCAAATAGTCGAAGCTTTGCACGTTTAGATAAAGCGTGCGATTTGCCACCAGGCTAGAACACTGCGGGTCGGAGAACACTTCCATGACATATCCTTCGCACTCGCTGCCGGGGATGCCGTCCTGGATGTAGCAGTAGCGAACCTGATGCAGATCTGCCAGAAGCCTCTGCATATCTTGCTTGTTGACCAGGATGCCGGTGTCCACAATGCAAGGAGCCGGAAGGCGAGGGTTGCTGGATGGTGAATCGTGACTCATAAACAAGAAAACCTGCGATCGCACCAGAATCCAAATCTGGAGTGGGCTGAGGACGAAATAACGAGCTTGGCTGTGTTGAGTAAAGCCTCAACAGTATAAAAAAATCTTAAACCCTGAGAACAGCGACTTATGACCGGAAGGGTTGCCAGAGGAGGCAATAGCACGATGGAGCAGCGATTCTGGCTATACCTGAGCTGGGCTGGCTTCGCCTTGAATAAATCATATCTCAAGATTTCTGGCTTGATTTGGGTAAGAATCATGAGATCGAGGATCTCCGCCTGGTTAGACAGATTTTTCAAGACAGATTTTGCGGGATAAATCCTTGAACTTAGAGCTTTGACACTGGATTTCCTCGCCAAATGATTCAGGCTAGACCAAATCTAGGCAGTGTTTCAAAACTTTCTAGGTCGTGGATTGCCCTAAGTCGATTAGTTTTGAAGGCAGCTAGTTTCGGAGGCCGCGAGTGTGGGGCAGGATATTCGAGCATGGGTCTTACAGGTGACGGGAACCATAGCAGGGGCGTTTATCTTTTACACTTGTCTCCCCTTGCCATCCTGGGTGCATCCTTCGTTTCAGCGAGTGGCCCAATTTGCGCCGCTGGTGGGGCTGCTGATTGGGCTGCTGCTGGGGCTGACAGATGCTAGCTTAAGCCACTTTGGGATGCCGATCTTGAGCCGTAGCGCCCTGGTTGTGGTGCTATGGATGGGCATCACTGGCGGGCTGCATTTCGATGGTGCAATGGATACGGCGGATGGATTGGCCGTGCTAGACCCACAGCGACGGCTAGAGGTGATGAGCGATAGTCGCTCGGGAGCCTTTGGCGTGATGGTGGCGATCGCCCTGCTGCTGTTGAAAACTGCCGCGCTAGTCGATCTGGCCAATCCGGCTATGCCGCGAATACTGTTACTGATGCTGGCGGCTGGCTGGGGCCGCTGGGGCCAGCAAGTGGCGATCGCCCGCTACCCCTACCTCAAGCCCACGGGCAAAGGCGCGTTTCATAAAGCCGCCCTGCCGACGGTTTGGCACACATTACCTAGCCTGATCCTCTTGCTCAGTCTCAGCGCGCTTCCCGGTTTGATCAACCCCACTCAGTGGCGCATCAGTTTGGCATTGGGATTGGGCGGCGGGGCAATCGCATTTCTGCTGCCTGCCTGGTTTCACCGTCGTCTGGGAGGGCACACGGGCGACACCTACGGCGCAGTGGTGGAATGGACAGAAGCCCTCATGCTGGTTTTGTGTACGCTGGCTTAAGAGAGTGTTGGAGTAATGGACTGCTGAAGTAACACCCTGTTCCAGAATTAGCTGCGTTTCGCGCAGGGTCAGTGTGCTGCCTTCGATGGCATTGGAGTTGTAAATCCATTCGATGGTCAAT
>RFIF01000476.1 GCA_003695655.1 Cyanobacteria bacterium J069 | reverse complement strand
TCTGGATGATTTTTCGCGGGCGCAGCCCGCGAAAAATCATCCAACTGCGTAAGTCCTAACTCCATTACTCCATCACCCGCTCCAGCGCTGCGACCAGCCGCCGATTCTCCTCCACCGTGCGGACCGCGACGCGGAACCAGCGATCGCCCAGTTCGGGAAAGCTGGTGCAATGACGGATCAGGATTTGGTCTTGCTGAAGCAGGCGGGTTTGCAGGTTCGTGACGGAGCAGTCGGTTTGTACGAGTAAGTAGTTGGCGGCGCTGGGGAGGGGGCGGAGTCCAGGTAGGGCGGCGAGTCTGTCAAAAAGCTGCTGGCGGGCCGGGGGCAGCCAGTCCCAGGTGCGCTGCTGAAAGGCTGTGTCTGCCAGAACGGCGATCGCCGCTGCGGATGCCAGCGCATTTACACTCCACGGATCGCGCCACTGCTGCCAGCGATGCAGGCGGTCGGGATGGGCGATCGCATAGCCCAGGCGCAGTCCCGGCAGGCTATAAAACTTGGTAAGCGATCGCACGATGACCAGGTTCGGATACTGCCCCACCCAGTCGATCAGGCTGGACTGGGCCTGCTCGGCGGGCGGCAAAAAGTCCATAAACGCCTCATCCACCACCACAAGCGGCGACTCTTCGAGCAGCGGCAGCAGAGACTCACGGGACAGCAGTGTGCCGGTCGGATTGTGGGGATTGTTCAGCAGCCAGCCCCGACTCGAGGTTAGGGGGTGAGGGGTTAGGGTGTGATGGAGGGCGGGGGCGCTAGGCTCTGTTGCACCCTCCCGCCAGCACGCCATCATGCCATCACAATCGAGCGGGATTTTCTCGACTTTGGCGTCAAACGCCTTTAGGGCGCGCAAATAGTCGCCAAAGGCAGGCGCGAGTAGATAAACCGCGTCTAGGGCAGCCAGGTCGCGGGCGGCCCAGGTCAGCAGTTCGGCGGCGCCGTTGCCCGGCAAAACCCAGTCGGGCGGAATATCGTGAAATCGCCCCAGGGCGTCGCGCAGGCTGCCATAGTCGGGGTCAGGATAGTGGCACAGGTCGCCCAGGTGAGCCTGGATAGTAGCGATCGCCGATTCGGGCGGCCCCAGCGGGTTGATGCTAGCCGAAAAATCCAAAATTAAATGGGGAGAACAGTCAGCCAGGGCAGACGCCCAAGCAATGTTCCCCCCATGTACAGGTTGTGCGGCCTCAGGTCGTGGTGAGTCTGAGTGCGGCAAATCTAAAAGTGGCAGATTAGGCTTTTGCCAGTCTGGCAACGGGTCGTACACAAGATCGTTTGTTACTTGGCCACAAGGTCTTTGAACAGCTTACCAGCAGAAAAAGCAGGCACCTTGGTTGCAGGAATTTTCATCGCTTCACCCGTTTTGGGATTGCGCCCTTCCCGCTCTTTGCGCTCGCGGGGTTCAAAGGAACCAAAGCCCACCAGCGTTACCTTTTCACCCTTTGACACAGCTTCCATGATCGAGTCAATCGCGGCAGACAACACGGCGTCAGCCTGTTTCTTCGTCACGCTTGCCTTCTCGGCTACGGCATCAACCAATTCACCTTTATTCATGAGAATCTCCTTCGATTAGGTTATCCAGGATTCAAAATTTCTCAAATCTCGCAGAAGCAGCCTGAGCAGGGATGAGCTGAACAACTCTGATCTGGAGACTGAGTAGAACTACTCGATCAGGGTTAGGGCAAAATCGCTGAAACCCTTATCATCTCGAATTTTCAATGCCCTATTCTAAGGGCAAGTCAGGGGTTCTGGATCGTTGAAACCTTTAATTTATGTGGATTTGAAGGATCTTTTAGGGTTTTTCTTCCTTCAAGCCGAGCAAAAAGCAGTCAAAATCCTCCAGGAGGCGGGTTAGCAAACCGATGCACCCCCTCCAAACGCGCAAATCCGGTGTTCACCGTTAGCGTCTCCCCCGCTCCAAAATCTGCTGGATATCGCGGCTGGGCACATAGCGATAGCCAAAGGTAGAGGTATCGGAGTCGTCCAGAATCTGCGGCGTCAGCATGACAATTACCTCTTGCCGCTGGTTGGTGCGCTGGGTGCTGCGGAACAGTGCGCCCAAGATCGGAATGTCGCCTAAAATTGGCACCTTGGTCACCTGAGTGCGATCGCTGTCTTGAATAATCCCCGACAAAATCAGCGTTTGCCCATCGCGCACCCGCACTAGCCCAGAAGAGAGCCGCCGAATCGCCAACAGCGTCACCTGCAAAGTCGAATTTTGAACATTAAATTCTTGTACATCTGCCGGTGCAGAGATCGTTGGCCCAACGGACAGGGTAACAAAGCCGTTGTCGTCAATACCTTCTACCCGCACGTTTAAGATCAGACCAGCGGGAGTGGTTTCTACCGTGATGGTTTGAGTGCGATCGTTGCCCGTGCCTTCAGTCTCAATCTCGAAGTTCGTCACCACGTCCTGGGTCAACTGCACCTGCGCTTCCTGTCCTTCCTGCACGACCAGCGTCGGATCAGTGAGGATCTTGGCGTTGCCACTGGTCACGGCAAATCGCAACTGCGCCAGGAAGTTGCGCGTAAAGTTAAAGGCACTGTTCGGCTGCGTGACGTTGCCACCTGTAATCAAACCTGTAATCGCGTCAACCGTGGTTCCCAGTCCCGCTGGAGCGTTGCCCGTCTGCGAGCCGCCAGAACCAAAGTTGACGACGATTTCGCCAGCATCTTGCACCACGCGAGTGTCGTCGATGCCAAAGGAGAAGCTGGTGCCCGCCCGATCAATGCCGTTCAGGTTAACGTCGATAACGCGCACGTTGATCGCGACCTGACGCTGGCGAATGTCAAGCTGCGAGAGCTGAGCAGTCGCAATTTCAATCTGCCGGGGTGTGCCGACCAGCGTAATGGAGCGCGTGCGCTCGTCGCCAATTACTTGCAGCCCTCGCAGCAGCGGCGTCGCGTCTTGATAGTCTACCCGCTGCACTTCCAGTCGGTCTTCGGTGGTGGTTTGCACCTGGCTGGGCCCGGCGGCCGCACCCGCGCTAATGTCGCCCCCCTGCACAGGAATTGCCAGTGCGGTTACGACCTGGCGCTCCCGGCTGACGGCAGTTTCGGCACCCAGACCCACCAAGAAATTTAGCGCAGAGCCGACACTCGCCTGGTTGAGCCGGAGGGTGCGCGACACGACGGAGCGGGCTGAGTTGGGCAGGCGAGTGCCCACGAACACGGTTCGTCCTGTCAGGTTGGCATCCAGTCCGCTAATCCGCAGCACGTAGTTAAAGACGTTTTGAACTGGCTCGTTTTCGATGTCCAGCGAAATGCGGGCGTTGGTGGCGGTGGAAGTTTCCTGGGCGGACTGGGCATCTACACCCGCGCTCTGAGAGGGCTGATCGAGATAGGCGACGTTTAGCCCAGCGGCACGGCCCAGCAGCGACAGCACATCGCGCACCGGAGCATCGCGCAGCACCAGCCGGGGAACGATCTCCGAGGTTCCCAGTTCAATCACGGTCGGTGAGACATCGGTCGTGGCAACGGCAATATCTCCGACTGGTGGGGCGATCGCCCGAGGCAGCAGCGGCGGCACCTGGCCGGGAAATGCACCAGAAGGACTAATGGGTGCGCCGTTGATCGAAACCTGGGGATTAGGCACCAGCACTTGGGACGGCGGAATCGCGGGGTTGGAGGGGAAGTTGCCACCGGGCAGGGCGGGAGACGGCACCTGGGCAGAGGGGAAGTTGGGCTGGCTGGGCAGGCTGCCGACGCCCGTGCCATCTGTGGTCAGGCTAAAGACGATTGCCGTGCCGTCTTGGCGAACCTGGTTGGCGGGTGGTGCAGCGTTCCCCATGACAGCAACGCGCACGCTGTTGGGGTCAAGCTGAGTCACCATGACCGAGCTAATGCCAGGGGCGGGGTTATTTTGCAGGTAGCCGTTGCCTTCCGGCAAGCGCAGTTGGGCGTTGGTAATATCGGCAACGAGGGCGTTCCCCCGGTTTACCGCGAAGACCTGGGGGCGATCGCCATTGCGCGTTTGCAGCACCAGTTCCATGCCGGCTGCCGTTTGAAACACCTGCACCCCCGTAATCTGGGTCGCCGCAGCTTGTGCAGGCTGGGTCGCCATCAACACCACTGCGCCACCAGTCAATAATCCAGCCAATCCAAGATGCGGTTTCACAGGTCACTCCTCCTTAACAAGCAGGCGAATTCAAAGATCTTTAGAACGACGAAAAAGCAGTCAGCAAAAAACAGTCAGCACAACACTACTGCGCAGGCGCATTAGGGTCTGGGGGCGCATTCGGATCGACAGGGGCATTCGGATCGGCAGGGGGCGCAGGCGGGGGCAACGGCTGGACAGGCGCTGGCATAAGGGCTTGCACCTGGAAGCTCGTCCTTAACCGGGGTTCCGTGTCCTGATTAGCGACAGGGCGTCCTTGCGGCGTCAGCAGCAGCGTGGGCGGGTTCGCGGGGGTAGAAGCAAAGTTTCGCAGCACCAGCAGCGGCTGCAATCGCTCGATGTTCCGAATTACCGACTGAGCCTGAGCAAAACTGCCTTCCATTTCAACGTTGTATAAGCGCTGTCGCAGCTTGCCATTTACAGCGGCCCCCAGCGAGCCGTCCGATACGAGATCGCTGGGCTGCCCGTCGGGGCCTGGCGGGGCGGGCACTAGCTCAAACTTGGAGAGGGTAGCTCGGCGGTCTGGATCGGTGATGCGGGCATTGGCTGCCTGCACCCGTTCATTCACATCAATTAGCAGCGTGTCCAGCCCTTCCTCATCAGCAAACAGGGTCAGCACGTCAGCCCTAAGCTGTTCGGCTTCCGCCAACTTGATGCGGGCTTCCTCAATTTGCTGCTGGGCTTGTCCCTGATTGACCAACTGCTGCTCTTTGGCAGCAATGTCAGCTCGCAGCGCGGCGTTTTCTTCCCATTTGGGCATGACGGCATTGACCAACAAATAGGCTGCGCCTGCCAACCCCGCCACTGCCAGCAAAATGCCGTTCAGGCGAGGCGTCATCCGCAGTCCAAACACCACCGGATAATTCGGCTCTTCCAGTGCGCCGTAATCATCGCCTGGAATATAGTCTCCACCTACGGTCATGGCGTCACAACCCCCAGTTTGCGAAGCTGATCAATGCGAGCGGGCAAGCCCACTGACAGCGTATTTTCCATATCTTGCAGTAGCTCGGAAGACGGTCGAGGAGTCAGCCCTGCCGTAATTTTGTATTGCACCAGCTTGGGCAATTGCACCTGTACACCCTGCGGGCGATCGCCCCCACCCGCAAACTCGATTTGCGTGGGATTATCGATCAATCGGGCATCGAGCAGGCGAATCTCGCTGCTGTCCAGAAACGGTGACTGCTGAAGCAGCAATACCAAATCATTGGCCTCTGCAAAGGTGCGGGCATTACCCGTGATCTCTAGCTTGGAGGGGGGAATTTCAGGCGGCGGCGCAGGCTGACTGGGGTCGGCAGGCGGTGGAGCGGCGATCGCCTCGGGCTGCGACTGCACGATGTTCGTAATCTGCACCCCCGCCGGAACGCGGCCTCGCACATCTTGCAAAATTGCCGACCAAGGAATGATGCGGTCAAACACCTGGGCTAGCGCTCGATTCTCAGCATCTAGCTGCGCCACCTGCGCATTGACGTTTTGCACCTCCTGCATTGCCTGTTGCAGCGTTGCGAGCTGGCTGTCTAGCTCTGCCTGGCGCGCCGTCAGCGAGGCATTTTGGCTTTGTAGAAAAAACCACAGTCCACCAACCAGTCCCGGCAACAGTGCACCGATCGCCGCGCCAATATACATCGGGCGTGGGCTATCTTGAACCAACGTGTTGCGAACAGCCGGGCCGCCTTCTGTCAGGCGCTCAGTGCGGTCATTTAGGAAATTGACATCCAGACTATACATCTCACCACGCCTCCCTTAAGCCCAACCCCAACACTACGCCCAGCCCTGGGCGTTGCAACTCGGGAATTTCTTGATCCACCTCTAGCGACAGCGCCGAAATCGGGTCTACCTGGCTAGCAGGCAAGCTGAGGCGCTGCGAGAAAAACTCGTCAAGCTGTCCGATCGCCCCGCCGGGCCCCGCCAGCAGCAGTTGGGCTACTTCCAGGTTGTCGCCCTGATTCAGATAGAAGTCGATGGAGCGGCGCAGCTCGTCGGCCAGTTCTCCCAGCACGCGCAGCATGGCAGCCGTGCCAGGGTTGGTGCCGGGTGCTTTGGGGGTGCCCATGCTGTCCATAGGGGCGATCGGCACGGTCATGCCCTGAAGCAGTTCCGTGTTTCGAGAAGGCGGTAGGTTCATGGCTCGGCTAAGAGCCGACTGAATCTGAAAAGTGCCAATCGGTACTGTGCGCGAGAACTGCGGCACACCGTCTACCACAATCGAGATTTCGGTATTTTCAAACTCAATATCGACAATCGCAGCGGCTTCCTGGGGGGTGAACTGGCGGAGCTGTTCTCGGATGGTGCGAATCAGTGCGAAGCTGCTGATTTCCAGCACATCCACATCTAGACCCGCCTGCTGAAAAGTAGTGAGATAGGAATCGGTCACTTCCTTGCGGGTCGCCACCAGCAGCACCTGCACTTTTTCGATGCCGTCTTCATCCACAAAGAAGCCGAGCTTTTGGTAGTCTACGTCGGCTTCTTCGCGAGGAAAGGGAAGATAAAGCCCTGCCTCCTGGTTAAGCACCATCTCGCGTAGCTCTCGATCATCTAGCTCGGCAGGCACCGGAATGATGCGGGTCACGGTGTCGCGCCCACCAGGAATCGAAGTGGCGGCATTTCTAACCTTGAGCTTACTTTCACCCAGCACCGACTGAATAATTTCAGACATGGTGGCTGTATCAAGGATTTGCCCTTCTTGATAGATGCCTTCGGGGACTTCAGCCGAAGCCAGCGTGGTGAGCTGAAAACCCTGACCCTTTCGTTTGAGGCGGGCAACATTGACGCGCTCGGGGGTCAATTCGATACCGACACCCTTTGTCTTCTTTGAAAATAATCCCTTGACGTTGCTAAACACAGTTTTAGGAGTGAGGGTGGAGGGGGTGAGTAGGGAAAGTTTTGGCAAAAAGTTTTGGCAAACTTAGTCCGTATCAAAATGTAAAACCAAGTGCGAAAACCGGGTATAAACTCGCCCGCTAGATTGACCTAAGTTTAGACATCCTGAACACACATGCTACCCAATTTAATTCAGAATTATGCAGCCGAACACAAGAATATGGGCTTTCAAGCCAAAAAACTGAAAAGACCGCTCGATCGAGCCAGAGAACTGGGTCTAAGTGCCTAGAGCAAATCTCCCAGAGCCTACCTCTGACGCATCAAAAAGAATGACTTGTACCCACCAACACCCTGAATTCTCAGGTTGGCAAACTTGTCGGTCAACAAACTTGTCGGTCAAGCTTAACCAAACTTCTGAACCAAATAGCGATCGCCAGACAATCGATTACCTGCCAGTCTTTCTGTGGGAAAGCGAATCAGTAATCTCCTGCTACAGCTACACTTAGCCAGCAATGGTACACGCAATTTAGAAAAATGACACAGTTTATCGACAATTTGTGGAAAAGTGGGGCTAAGTTTTGAGCAAGGGGTTAGGAAAAGCAGGCGAAAGTGCAGACAGGCGGTCGTTTTCCGTCTTGGGCGTGATGTTTTTACTGTGCCAGGGAGGCTGATTCGGAGCAGTCAGCGAATCTGTTCTCCCAATCCCTCTCGCAATCCCTCTCGCAATGCCGGAGCGATTCGGGCTTGAATATCAGGCTTAAATGGTTTAGGTGGAGATACGATCGCCTGTCGTCAGGAACTTTGCCAGAGAGGCGCAATCTACGATAGGGTGGGCAGTGCAGCGATCGCCATTGACCTCTGCAAGGTTTCTACAAGCCCACGGTCAGTCCACGGTCAGCCCGCTGAATCTAGCCGCTTTTTGCTCCGACCCTTTGTCCTGAATCACCCCTATGTCCCTACAAAAACTCTGGCGGAAACTCTGGAAACAACTAAGCCTTTTGTCCCTATTTGGGCTGGTATTGACCTGGGTAGTGAGTTGCAGCCCGGGTGCGCCCCCGACCGCGCGATCGCCCGAAGTCGAGTTTTGGACGATGCAGCTCCAGCCCCAGTTTACCGACTACTTCAATACGCTGATTGCCCAGTTTGAGCAAGAAAACCCCGACATTAAGGTGAAGTGGGTGGATGTGCCCTGGGGCGACATGCAGAGCAAGATTTTGACGGCTGTGTCGGCGGGCACTGCGCCCGATGTAGTCAACCTCAATCCTGATTTTGCGGCCCAGCTCGCCGGGCGCAACGCCTGGATGCCGCTGGATGAAATGGTGCCCGCTGAGGCGCGCCAGCAGTATCTACCGAAGATCTGGCAGGCCAACACGCTAGACGGCAAAACCTTTGGGCTGCCCTGGTATCTCACCACGAGCATCGCCATTTACAACCAGGACTTGCTCACCCGGGCCGGCGTCGCGCAACCCCCGGCCAACTTTGCAGAACTGGCCCAGGTCGCCCGCCAGGTAAAGGAAAAAACGGGTAAGTATGCTGCTTTTGTGACCTTTGTGCCGACCGACTCGGCTGAAGTGCTGCAATCGCTGATCCAAATGGGAGCAACGCTCGTAGACGACAACGGCAAAGCTGCGTTCAACACGCCTGAGGGCCGGGCGGCGTTTCAATATTGGGTGGACTTGTATCAGGCGGGGCTGCTGCCTCAGGAAGTGCTGACACAGGGACACCGCCGCGCCGTAGAGCTATATCAAGCGGGCGAAACGGCCATTCTCACGTCGGGCCCGCAGTTCTTGAAATCGGTGGAAACCAACGCGCCGGCGATCGCCCAAGTCTCAGCAGTAGCGCCCCAAATTACGGGCGCAACCGGCAAAACCAACGTCGCCGTGATGAATCTGGTCGTGCCCCGCAGCACCGATGTTCCCGAAGCCGCCGTCAAGTTTGCCCTCTACATCACCAATCCAGACAACCAGCTTTCCTTTGCCAAAGCGGCGAATGTGCTGCCCTCGACAGCGACCTCTTTGAACGATGCCTACTTTACGGCTGCTGCAACGCCTGCCTCAGCCCTAGACACCGCCCGCACCATCAGCGCCCGCCAAATGCAGTCGGCGGAGGTGCTGCTGCCCAGCTTAGAAGACATTAAGGAACTGCAAAAAATTGTGTATGACCAGCTCCAGGCCGCCATGCTCGGCGAGAAGTCGGTTGATCAGGCCGTTACAGAGGCAGCGGCAGCATGGGATGCGCGTTAGTTAGGGTTTAGGGATTGGGGGTTAGGGATTAGCACAATCCGCTGTTTTAATCCTAGGGCGCGTCATCAATTCACCTCAGAACCCTTGAAGAATCAGCACTATCGCGCCCGCCCAAACAAACCAGGCTAGGGGCTGAAACTCCTCAGAAACCTCATATTTCGCCGATAATTGATGACAGCCCCTAGAGCTGGGGTGTATTGCTCGGAAACGCCGACACCGCTTAACATTTCGCAATCAAAACTCGGCGCGATCGCTAGCAATCTGCGTCAGTTCATCGCAAAATAGAAATCAAAGATGAGAGCCTTTCACAAAACTTATAGAGGAGGATATCGACTATGGATTGGCGTGTTCTAATTGTGCTGTTGCCCGTGATTCTTGCCGGTAGCTGGGCATTCTACAACATTGGACAGGTTGCTATCCGTCAGGTTAGAGGATTTTTGGCCAGCAAGTAGGATTTTGACTGAGAATTCTAAAAATCTGAGCATTCTGAGCATTCTGAATATTGGCCGCCGACCAAATGAGAGGCTAACTGCGTTAATTGAGCAGCTAGCCTCTCTGGCTTTTCTATGGACATTTTGGGACATTTTTCTACAGACAGGCGCGTTCCGAAACGTTATAAGATAGCCGCCGTCGCTATTGGGAAGAATTTTGAGTTTGTTGAAGCAGTTGGGCGGCGCTGTTGGCCCACTGGGCGTTGCCCTGAGAGCTATATAGATCACGAGCATATTGCAGCACGCGCTCAGCTTCGGGAAAGTTGCGCTGTTGCAGAAAGACTAGACCCGCGCCGTAATAGGCATTGGCATAGGTGGCGTTGGCGTTGGTGGAGCGGCGAAAGGCATTGAGGGCGCTGCCCAAGTCGCCCTGCTGCATCAGCACAGAGCCAAGGCTGTAGTAGGCTTCGGCATAGCGGGGATTGATGGCGATCGCCTGTTGAAACGCCTGAGCTGCCAGCGCAAACTGCTGTTGGTCTTGATAGGTCAGCCCCAAATAATAGGCGGGTTCTGGCGCGGTGGGCGTGAGCTGGGCGGCTCGCTGGAAGCTGGCGATCGCCGCTGCGGCGTTACCCCGTCGCCGCTGCACTAGTCCCAGATTGTAGTAAGCCAGTCCCAAATTCGGATCGATCTGTACTGCCCGCTGGAGATACTGGTTGGCGATGTCGAGATTGTTCCCTTCTAGCAGCGCTGCGCCCAAGTTGGCAAAGGCAAGGGCAAAGCCGGGATCAGATTGGGCCGCCCGATAGAAAGAGTCTGCCGATTCTTGAAGCTGGCCCGTTTGCCGCAGCGCCAGCCCAAGGTTATAGTGAGCCGGAGCCAGTTGGGGATTCGCCTGTATCGCCTGCCGAAACGCGGCGATCGCCCCCTCTACCTGTCCTGCCTGAATGAGCTGTAGCCCCCGATTCAGCTCCGAGACGCCAGCCTCGACCTGTGCCACCTGCGCCGGGCGCAACTGCGCCACCCCAGGACTCGCAGCCACACAAAGCAGAACGCCACCCAAGAAAAATCCGATTGAGCCAGATGAAAAACGCATAGTTGAGAATCTAACAGAAAGGGGAACGCACCCTAAGGTTTTAGCTCAAATCACGCCGCCCAAAGGTATAGGCTTAGACCATACTGAAGGGATGCTTTTCCAATTGTCTCGAAATCTGCCTGGAACCAATTTGCCAGAGATTTTTGGGAAATAGAAAACTGCTCAAAACCATCTCTTGACTGACAAGCCGGGGGGTTGAAGGGATGACCATGTCGAGGTTTGGGCTGCTCAGTGCGATCGCCTATAATGCAGTTTTGACAACGCATGCACTCGCTCATGGACAAGCATTTTCGGGTAGAGCTGCTAGAGCAGACTCCCAACCCGCAGCGACTCATCTGGCTCTCGGCACACCAGTGCGTCTGTGAAGGGCCGGCGATTGACGACCCCGCCCCCGACGAGGCCAAGGCTGGTGAATATGCAGTGAAGCACCTGCTGGCAGGCGATCGCGGGCATTGGAGTCCCTTTGAAGCACCCCAGCTTTCGCTCAACGTCATCGGGTTCAATCATCGCACGATGCAGCAGATTACGCGCCATCGCGTCGGGGTTCATTTTTCGGTGCAGAGCTTGCGCTACACCAGCGTGCGATTTTGCGAGTTTGCCCAAAATCCTAGCTCAGAAATGCTGGAATCCCTCGTTTATTTTCGGCCGGTCGGCGAGTATCGCGATCGCCAGGGCAAGCGCTATACCTACACCGACGCCGATCGCCAGGCCGACCTCGATCTGGCGACGCAGATGGTGCAGCACTATGCCCGCAAAATAGAGGCGGGCTATTCCGAAGAACATGCCGCCGGTCTGCTGCCAATGGACACGCGCCAGCACTGGGTCATGAGCTTCAACGTGCGATCGCTCTGTCACCTGCTTGATCTACGCTCCAAGGCCGACGCCCAGCTCGAAATTCGCCAACTCTGCGAACTGGTGTGGCCGCACTTTGAAGCCTGGGTTCCCGCCGTCGCCGATTGGTATAAGTCCAACCGCTGGGGCAAGGCGAAACTGTCGCCGTGATCGGGTGGTGGGGTGATGGAGTGGTGGGGTGATGGAAGAAGTCCTATGCTAACCTACAGGTCATCATGCTCCCGAAACCTCACCCCTAATCCCCAAAACCTAACCCCCCAATCCTAACCCCCCAATCCTAACCCCTAACCTATGCCTTATCTTTCCAAGATTTTGCTGTATCCCATCAAGTCGCTGGACGGTATGGAGGTATCTCAGGCGACGGTGTTGCCGAGCGGGGCGCTGGCGGGCGATCGCGAGTTTGCCCTGGTGGATGAACAGGGGCGCTGGGTGAACGGCAAGCGTACCGAGCTAATCCACGCGATTCGGGCGACCTATGATCTGCCAGCGCGGACAGTAACCCTGTGGGTCGAGGGCAAGATTGCGCCCCAAATATTTCACTTGGATGAAGCGCGATCGCGTCTAGAAACTTGGTTCAGCGAATACTTTGGCTATCCCGTGTCGCTTCAGCAAAACCTGGAGATGGGCTTCCCGGATGATACGTCTACCCCTGGGCCAACGGTTATTAGCGTGGCATCGTTAGAAACCGTTGCGGGCTGGTTTCCGGGGATGTCGCTAGAGGAATGCCGCCAGCGCTTTCGGGCAAATCTGGAAGTTAGCGATGCGCCAGCCTTTTGGGAAGATGGGCTGTATGATGACGGGTCGGCAGAACTGGTGCGCGTGCAAATTGGCGAGGTGACGCTGCTAAGCCACCATCCTTGCAAGCGCTGCATTGTGCCCACTCGCCATCCCCAAACGGGCGATCGCACGCCCCAGTTTCAGCAAATTTTTAGCGATCGCCGCCGCACTACGCTGCCAGCCAACGCCTTGGTAGAGCGATTTACACCGCTCTATCGGCTGACGCTCAACACCCAAGTTCCCAGTACCGAAGCCGGCAAGACCCTGGCAGTGGGCGATCAAATTCAACCAAGCCAATTTCAACCAAGCCAATAAGTCAATTTGGCAGACAGGCTGCTAGCGAAACATGCTGCTCACAGAACTATCTTCGTGAATGCGCCAGATC
>RFIF01000475.1 GCA_003695655.1 Cyanobacteria bacterium J069 | reverse complement strand
GGGGTAAGAGAGGGGCGATCGCCGTTTCGGTTGCCGTTTCCGTCAGCATAGGCGAAACCCAGAATTGAGTATAAAGATTCGGCGAAGAAGTTTTCGGTATTCTCGCAAAAGCATGGGAATATTGACCCATGTTGTGGTGCGGTGAGTTTTCTGCTCGGTTGGATCGCAGATTCTGATGAGAAGCATGGCTGGATCATCGCGGCGCGAACGGGGGCGCATCCTAACCCAAACTGGCTTTGACCGAATCTGGCGGGCAGTTCGCCTCCGGTTTCCGGACGATCGCCCCAGCTATGCCGCGATCGCCCGCTGCACGGAACCCGGAGCCGCCAATGCCAGCGCAGTCGAATATATTACGGCAGAAACAATTTCGCGGATTCTCCGGCCCTGGCTTGATGCCCAGCGAGATGCCGTGCGGGGCGTCGATCAGCGATCGCTCGAACACCTTTTTTGCGCCTTTGGGCTAACGCTGCAAGACGACGATCACCAGTCTGCCCAGATTGCGGAGGACGCGCCCGCCGATCCCAATTTCGTTGGACGCGAAGAGGCGATCGCCGATTTGGATGGGCTGGTCAGCCGGGGCTTCCGGATTATCGTGATTCAGGCGCGGGCGGGCATCGGCAAAACGACGCTGGCGCGCAACTATCTCCAGCAAAAGTTCACCTCGGTACTGGAATTTCCCATCGCCAAGGCGACCAAGGATATTGCTCCGGTGGAGGCACTGCTGGAGGAAAAGCTGCGGCAGCTTGGCGAAGAGCCAGGACGCGAGTTTTTTGTCTCGCTAGATCGGTTAAAGCGCCGACTCCAGGGCGATTCGCAAAGCGATTCCTACGGGAATCGCCTCGGCATTTTGATCGATAATTTGGAGCCAGCCCTCGACCCCGACGGCCGCTTCATCGACCCGCACCGCCGCTATGTCGAGCTGCTGAACGTGTTGGCAGATCCTGCGGTCAAGTCCACCACGCTGATCACCAGTCGCGAGCGGTTGCATGAATACATGGTTTCCGTGCAGCACTATCCGCTGCGGGGGCTAGATTTGCCCGCTTGGGAAAAGGTCTTTCAGCATCGAGGGTTGCGCCGTGTAGACACGCCCGCGATGCAGGCGCTACACCGGGCCCACGGCGGCAACGCCAAGAGTATGGACTTGATCGGCAGCAACATCGTTGAGGACTTTGGGGGCGATGTGGACGCCTATTGGCAGGCAAACCAGGCAAATCTGCTGAGCCAGTGTGAGCTGGAAGACCAGGTGAATCAGCAGTTCAACCGACTGCAAGAACTGTCGCCCGATGCCTACAATCTGCTGTGCCGCATGGGCTGCTATCGCTATCAGGATGTGCCGACGGTGCCGATTGAGGGGTTGTTTTGTCTATTGTGGGATGTGCCTGAAGCTCGCCATCGCCGCGTCATCCGGGCGCTGCAAGACCGATCGCTGGTGGAGTGCGAACGGGAGCGCTACTGGCTGCATCCGGCGATTCGGGCCCAGGCGATCGACCGATTGGTCAGCACGCCCGACTATCCCACCGCCCACCGCCACGCCGCCGAATTTTGGACAGACCGCGTGGCCGCCATCACCACGCAAGACGATGTGCAGACTGCGCTGGAAGCCTACTATCACTACATCGACATGGGCGACCATGAGGCGGCGGCGGATGTGATTATCCAAAAGCGCCCCAACCGCTGGGGCACGAACGAATCGCTGGGGCGATCGCTCTATAAACGGGGACTGCTGCGGCAGGCGGTGGAGGTGATCTTGGCGGTGGTCGATCGGCTGCCCGACAGCTATCGTCGCGCCAAGCTCTACGGCATTCTGGGCGCGGTCTATTATTACTCGTCAGATAATATTCGCGAGGCGGTCAGCTCCTGCCAAAAAGCGCGGGCGATCGCCCAATCGGTGCTGCAAGCCCCCCAAAATGACGACGATGCCCTCAGACTGCGCCTGGTGGAAATCAACGCCTTGCTGACCATCGGCATTTGTCACATTGCCCTAGGAGAATACGACGAGGGCATCGAGGCGCATCGCCAGGTCGAGCAGCTCTGCCAGCCGCTGCAAGACGATCGCTTTCTTAAATCCGTGTGGTTTTATATCGCCTACCTCAACCTGCGATTGGGCAACCTCAAAGAGGCGCGGCGGCTGGCGGATCAGCTTTATGCAGCGGTGAATCAACTGGGCGATCGCCAGATGCCAAGCTGGGTAACGGAATATCGGCTGTTTTTTCTGGGGCTAACTTACCGCGAACTGGGCGAGATTCAGCGATCGCGCCTGCTCTATCAGCGGGTGCTGGACTTTGGCGAACAGAGCGCCTACGGACAGGCCACTTCCAAAGCGCTCTATGGCATGGCAGCGCTAGACACCGAAGAGGGCGACCACGACCTGGCCCTCCGCAAACATGCAGCCTCCGTGCAATATCTGCAAGACATCGGCGCAAAATATGACCTGGCCGAAGCCTACTATCAGCAGGGGCTGACCTACCAGGCGATGGGCGACACCGCTCGCAGCACCGCCAGCTTCCAGGCGGCGATCGCCCTCTTCCTAAAAATGGAAGCGCCCAAGCAAGTGGAAAAAGTAAAGCGGGCAATCGGCGATGCTTAGCGGATGGATTCGACCACGACGGCGATCGCCATCAGGCAAAACACCATTCCCATCGCCTTGAACAAAACCGCATCTAAAATGCCGACTAAAATGTGCGTCAGCAGCGAAATCACCAAAACTTTGGAGAGGACAATTCCTACCAAAATTCCAAACAAAGCCAGAAGAAAATATTTCAAAACACGCACCGCAAACCGAAACAGCCAACTGTAGTCAGGATGAGTATTTCGCATGGTTCCGGGGGGTTCGAGAACGGGTTGCTGATGGCCTTAGTCTAGCGATCGCCCCCCAGCCGCACCAGCCACATTGCCGCTGTTAAGCCAAAAGTTAAGCCGCGCTGGGAGTGATGGAGTGTTGAAGTAATGGAG
>RFIF01000474.1 GCA_003695655.1 Cyanobacteria bacterium J069 | reverse complement strand
GTCTATATCGTGCCGTCGGAATCGCCCAACGCCTTCGCCACGGGACGCGACCCCAACCACGCGGCGATCGCCCTCACCGAAGGTATCATCAAGCTGCTGTCGCCAGAAGAACTGGACGCGGTGATTGCCCACGAGCTAACCCACGTCCGCAATCGGGACACCCTCACCCAAGCGGTCGCTGGCACGCTAGCCGGATCGCTGACCTATCTGGGGCGCATCCTGACGCTGGGCGCGCTCTATTTTCCGGTGTCGCGGACCGGGCGGCGGGGAAATAATCCCATCGCGATTCTGTTTCTGCTGGTAGTTGCGCCGCTGGCCGCTGGACTGATCCGTATGGCGATTTCGAGAACGCGAGAGTTTGCCGCCGATGCCGGAGCTGCCGAGATGACGGGCAATCCGCTGGCGCTGGTGCGGGCGCTGCAAACCCTGGAAGCCACAGGTCAGAAAGTGCCCATTCATGGCAACCCCGCCTTTGCACCGCTATTTATTGTGAATCCTCTGTCCCGCGAGGGCTTGATGACGCTGTTTATGACCCACCCGCCCACCGAGGAGCGCATTAAGCGTTTGCAGGAAATGGCAGCACAATCCGCCAACACAGCGACAACCCCGCCCACGGCGCTCAGTCCATCTGCGTAGGCAAATTCCACAGGGTCGATTCTGGGAGCGATCGCCCCTTAGCAGCATCCCCGCCTAAACCAACGCCCCCGCCGGCACACCCACCGCCCGCTCGGTCAGCACGTCGTCATATAGCGCCACAATCTGCGCGGCCTTGTGTGCCCACTCGAACTGGCGGGCATGGGCGATCGCACCGTGAGACAGATGCGATCGCACCGCCTCATTTTCCACCAGCAGTTGAATCTTCTCCGCCAGCGTAGACACCAGATAGTCTCTGGAATGCAGCGCAATCTTGAAGCCCGTGTCGGGCGTCATATATTCAGCAATGCCGCCGTTGTCTGCCACGATGCAGGGCAGCCCCGCCGCCATCGCCTCCAGCACCACCGCCCCCCCAAATTCCCGAATGGAGGGAAAGCAAAAAATATCGGACTGGCTGTAATACTGATGCGTTTTGTGATGGGGAACCCAACCTGTAAATTCCACAATTTCTTGCAGCCCCAAACGCTGCGTCAGCGCTTCTAAATGCGCCCGTTCTGCGCCGTCGCCCACGATTGTCAATCGCGTTTTAGACAGTGCCAGGGGCTTGATCTTTGCCAGCGCTTCTAACAGCATGTCGGCTCCTTTATAGGGCACCAGGCGACCCACAAACAGCAGGTTGATGCGATCGCCTGCCAGCTTTTCAAAGCCTCGTTCAAAGAATTCGGCGGGGATGCCATTTTCATAAAATAGCTGGAGGCGATCGCCCAATTGAAATCGCTCCTGCAATAGTCCCTGTGTGTAGGTGGAACCTGCCAGAACCCGGTCGGCTCGGCGATAGGTTTCCTGATAGCCGGGAATCAGCAAACCCAGCCCCCGCAAAAAGTTAAAGTAGGCAAATTCTCGACGAGCCACCGTGCCAAATCCCTTAGGAAACGGGACACCGCCATTGACTGGCCCCAGGATGAACGGTGTCTGCCGACAGGCCTGCGCCAGCTTTACGGGATAGCGTGGCATCATCGGCGTAATCGCGTGAACAATGTCGTATTTCCCCCGCCGCACATCCGATTGAAAAAGCTGGTAAACCCGGCGATTAAACTCCTCATACAGCAGATAGGCCAGAGCATTGTAAAGTGGCCAATTCACCCGACCTTTAATAATAGTCAAGCGCTCTACCAGCCGATAGTATCGCCGCATCCAGCGACTCTCAGAAATGTAAAAAATTTCGTGATCGGGCGCGACTCGTTCTAGCGCTGCGCGATTGCGTTCGTGCGTAATTAGCGTTGCGTCAACTCGTTCACTAATTGTCCGGAAATACCGATAGCCCACCTGGGGCACCGACGGCAAATCAGGATTACACTGTTCAATCAACAATAGGACTTTCAACCGCTGAACGGACATAGGTCTAGCCCCCTGATTTAGCTCTAAAGGCTGAACATGCTGAACCAATTCCTAGCCATTAACCGAACCGATAGCCGCATCACAAATGTCAACCGGGAAAGGCAAGATTTGCCTGGATGGCCGCTTCTCTCGTTAGGAAACTCCTTCAAAAAAATCCTGGCATTACTGGCATTAGTTATTACTGGCATTAGTTAACGGCAGAACGACCGATGAATGCAGTAGTGCGCAAAACCTTTCGGTAGCTGGCTCTAATGAACAAGCAGGCGTAAAATGCCTGCCAGATTGCTGCAACGCTGATGGGCAGGCGATCGCCCGGCAGCCTGTATTCTGCTTTTCTTCATTAAGCTTCATTAAATCTTTACAGAAAATCCTCTAAAGAACTAGGGGAAATCCCTGAGAATCTACTCCTAGAGGAAAAAGCTTTTTCTAATTTCACCTTTCATCGGGCTTTCTAGAATTCTCCAGTCGTCCCTGCCCCCAGAAGTAGCAGGGCTTCTGCCTGTACTTTATGCATCTCCGAGTCCCCAACTTATGAGTCTGATTAAACTAACCGCTGCCCAACCCAATCAAGGCTCGCTGGTGCTATATCCCCAGCCCATCAGCACGGGCACAGGCTTTTCCATCAGTTTTGATTTCTATGCCTACGGCGGCAGCGGCGGCGACGGCATCAGCTTCTTCTTGGTAGATGGGGACGAGTCGCCGACCCAGGCAGGCGGATTTGGCGGGTCGTTGGGCTATGCGCCGCGAAATGCTGAGCCGGGTCTGGTGGGTGGCTATCTGGGCATTGGCTTCGACGCAGTGGGCAATTATTCCATTGCGTCGGAAGGGCGAACGGGTGGACGCCGCCCCCCTTTGCAAGATTCAGTCGGCATTCGCGGCAGCGCCAGCAACAGCTATCGCTACTTGACGGGAAGCGGGACATTGCCCGTTAGCTTGGACAATCCGGGAGTTGGAAACCGAGCCAGATCTCGTCGCTCGGTGCAGGTCGAGCTATCGCCTCGGGGTCTGCTGTCGGTCTACGTTGACCTGAATGGCGATCGCGACTTTAACGATCGCGGCGAAGTCGTCGTCAACCAATTTGACGTGGTGAGGGCGGGCAATGGGGCGGTGCCAGCCACCTTTAAGATTGGTTTTGCTGCATCCACGGGTGCCCTCACAAACAATCACGAAATCGACAATCTCACTATCCTTTCGTTCAACAAGCGACCGCTGCCGGGGTTCTCGGTCGGTGGGACGAACATCATCGGCGGCGATCGCAATGACGTGCTGACGGGCGGCCGCGGTAACGACACCATTGACGGGCGCGGCGGCAATGACACCCTGCGGGGCGAAGCGGGCAACGACACCCTGCTGGGCGGCCTGGGCAGAGATGTGCTAGTGGGGGGCATCGGAGCCGACGGGCTAACGGGTGATGCGGGGGGCGATCGCTTTGTGTTTTCGGGACGCAATAAAACCCAGGCGCTGCGCATGTCCCTCCTGCGATCGCCCGACCGGATTACGGACTTTAATCAAACTGAGGGCGATCGGATTCAGCTCGACTTTGACAACAGGCTAAACACACGGGAACGGCCCAAGGCGCTGTTTAACGCTGGCGTGATCGATCGCCCCGGCATCACCACGCTGGCCCAGGCCGTTAGCGCCGCCTATGCCGACACTCGCCCCGGTCAGCCCGGCAATCAGCGACTAAAGGCAGACCAAGCCCTGTTTTTCGAGTTTCAAGGGCAAAGCTACTTATCGGTCAACGACCGCAAAGCTGCCTTTCGTCCCAAAAATGATCTGCTGGTCGAGCTAACTGGCATTCAATATCGAGACGGCGACGCGCAGCCAGGCGTTTTGTCCGTTCGCAATTACTTTGTCTAAGTCTCCCGAAATACATTCACCCCGTGCGCGCCTTGCAGACCGGGAAGCGCCAAAACCATCGACACTTGGATAAACCATTGGATAAACGGCGTTGCTGAATGACGCTATGATTTCGTCGGATTGAGGACAGAGCCTCAAGGCTTTCAGAAACTATTTCATAGACCGATTCAGCAACGCCGGATAAACCATTTTGTGGATTGCGGGATCACAACTTACAGTTTTTATTCAACTGGATAAAATGACATAGCCTGTCGATCTAGAGCCAAGAAATGTAGAGTGGATGGAGTTTGACTGACCCCTCGGAAATTCTCTAAAAATGACAAAGCAAACCAATCAAAATGGACAGGGTGCATATCCCGCCCGTGACCGAGAGCCGACTGAGGCAGCGTGCATGGCGATCGCCTGCCTTCTGCACGCATGGCTAGAGCAAAAAACCATCAACGCCCAGGAATTTCTGAGCGTCATAGGTCAACTGCCTGTCAGCCTGGCAGACATCCTCTCGCCAGAGCGACTTGAGCCATAGCACCACTGTGATCGCCAGAATACCTGGTATCGCCAGAATATCTGGCAACACCCAGCCCTCAGCGGACGGGTCGCAGAAGATACCGCTACCAAAGCATCCCAGGCAAGCCTCAACCCTCCCTTCGATAAAAACCAAACCCATCCAGAAATACTCTTTTTATATTTTTATAAAGGCAGACCGTCGAACAATTCAGCGACAATCTCCCTACATTTACTTCAGCCCTAGGGAGGCTATGCAATGTTTGATTTAGTAGAGGCAACGGTCAAACCCCTGACGCTGAATTATAAAATCCTGGAAGCTGCCTACGAACTATATCTCCAGGCAGCAGAGGGCAGCCATCCGGTGATTAACCTGAGCGAGCTGTCTCGCAAAACGGGTAAAAGTGCTCTCGCCTGCCGCAACACCATTGTGGAAGCCAATCAACTCGGGCGTTTTCCGAACTGCGCTCTGGAATCCTAGACTGAGAGAATCCTAGACTGAGGGAATCCTAGACTGAAGGGCGAGGATTAACCTTAGTCGGATCTTGCCCAACACTTAGAGAATCTAGAATTTCTAGCACTTCTCGCTCAAAGGCGACTTGGGCGCGGTTTGTGCGTCCGCCTAGATAGAGCGTGTCGTCTTGCTGCAAGGCCCACACCTGCGAATGTGAGACGTAACTCATCATGACGCTAATCATCAGCAGTCCAAACCCTGTGTAGACCAGCGGAATGCCTGGGTCAGCCTTGATTTGCAGCCCGGTGCTGCCAACCAGTTCGGCAATCTTGAGCCGCACACCGTTGACCTCGGTGGCCATGCCCGCTCGCACCGTAGACACGAGTTGCCCATTCTGGTCATACACCAAGACCGTTCCTTTCAAATCTTTGGCCACCAACGACACGCCCTCGCTCAGGTCGGGCTTGGTGGGCAGCCAGGTGCCCCATAGGCGACCCGCGCCGCCCGTCTCAAGCTGTCCCATCGGGATTTGCAGCACAGGGCTGTTATTGAGCTGAACCCGCACGGCGGCGATCGCCCAATCCGCCTGATACAGCGTCACGCCGTTGTGGCGCAGTGGCTCATTCACATGAATCGTCTTGCGATCGACCTCATTGCCCGCCGCATCCAGCACTGACAGGTCGGAATAAAACTGATCAATGCTGCCTTCGGGGGTGTAGTCGATCCAGAAGCGGTTGACCTTCACCGACCAGTCTTTGGGAATTTGCGGCGCTGCCCAGGGGCCCGCGTCGAAAATATTTTGAATCGTGAAGGTTTCGCCGCTGGGAATCATCTCCTGAGCAAAAAAGCCCGTCATGGCACCCCAGATCGACCCCAGCAATATCAAAATCATGCTGGCGTGGACGATGATCGGCCCGATGCGTCCGGCGATACCCTTGCGCGCATAAAGGCGATCGCCCTCGCGAAACAGCCGATAGCCCTTGCGCTGGAGCAGGGATTCCAGTCCGTCTAGCGTGGCGGCGTCTACCTCAGCGCTCATGGCCAGCTTCTCAAACTGGCGCGGCTGGGTGTAATAACTCCACTTTTGCGCTGCCTTCAGCGTCGGGAACTGGCGCGTGAACGTGCAGGCCACCAGGCTAGAGCCGAACAAAATGAGTAGCGCCAAAAACCACCACGTCCGATAGACGTGATCTAGCCCCAGCGTCAGCACTACCTTCCAGGTCAGAAACCCAAACAGGGCGGGGCTTTCAGGATAATTTTCCTGGTAAAACGCCAGCGACTGTCCCTGCTCGATCACCGTGCCTGACACACTGAAAACGGCGATCGCCAGCAGCAGCACAATCGACAGCCGCAAATCTGCCAGCAGCGGCAGCAGCTCGCGCTGAAAATATTGGCGGGGCAGGTCTTTCCAGGTAGCGAAAGGAGTAGAGTTTAGAGACATTGAATACAAAGAGCGATGGGCGAAACTCTGGCTAGCGTGTCTAACACAATTGCCCAATAAAATGAGTGTAGACCAAACACTTCCGAATCTGCTCCCATGAACGAAACAGTTACCCTCCTTACCCGCATTACTCAAACACCAGGTCAGTGTGGCGGTCGTCCCTGTATCCGGGGGATGCGAATTCGAGTAGCTGATATTTTAGAGATGCTTGCAGATAACGTGAGCGTCAATGAAATTTTAGAAGACTTCCCCGATTTAGAACTCGCAGATATTCAGGCTTGCCTGCTTTTTGCAGCTCGCCGTACCGATTTTCCTAGACTGACAGCATGAAGATTTGGGTTGACGCTCAACTCCCTCCAACGCTGGCAAACTGGCTATCAGCGACCTTTGGTTTAGAAGCGTTTGCTTTACGAGACTTGTCCCTTCGAGATGCAAAAGACATCGAAATCTTTGAAGCAGCGCTCGCTGAAAATGCCGTAATTATGACTAAGGACAGCGACTTCATAGATTTGGTCTGTCGCCTGGGAACTCCTCCTCAAATTTTGTGGTTGACCTGTGGTAATGTCACGAATCGGAATCTGCGACGATTGCTGTCAGCGACTTTACCTGATGCGTTAGAACAACTGCGGCTAGGAGCAATGATTGTAGAGATCAGCAGCGATCCTTAATCTAATTAGCGACTATCTTCAAATTTGATGATGTAAGTTATGCCTAAGCGTCCTAATCTCAAGAGCTGAAAAGTAGCTTTGAGGCTAATCATTAAGCTGAATTTTCAGGCTTATTGTTGATCTTTAATGCCGAAAAGATAGCCTGCAATGGCTCCCAATATTCCCATCATTGCTGTTACACTGTTTTCATGATTTATTCCAATAAGTGAAGCAAAAGTTGCAACTAAGATGATTCCCAAAACTTTCAAGTTATAGGAACCAAATCCTTTAGTCATATTTTTGCATGCCACAAAGAGAGTAGCTCCGCCAAAAAGAAGTACTGCTATCGTCAGTATCAAAGCTTTTGAATCCATTGGCATAAAAGTTCCTACAAAACTTGCCAGTGAATGCAAGTAGATAGTCTTGATAGGCAGGGACTCCAGAACACCTGCTCACTTAAAAACTGAAGCCACATAGTATTCTGCTATATCTATTCCTAATTCCTAGTCTTCACTCAATAACAATCTCACGAATTGCGTCTCCCTCCGGAGCGCTCGCTGGCTGCTCCTCCGTGCCATCGCCAAACCAATCGGTCACTTTTTGTTTCGCGGTTTCCTTGACTTCGGGCGTGATGGCCATCGCCACTGCGCCCAGCGCCGCCGCCAGCGTGCCCAGGTCATCCACGTAGCCTGTAAACGGCACGAAATCAGGAATCGCGTCCGTTGGCAGGATGAAATAAGCCAGCGCCGAATAAATCACCGTCTTTGCCCAGACGGGGGTTTCGGGTCGCTGTGCTGCGAAGTAGAGCGTCAACGCTTTTTCCACCACCTCGCGCCCCGCGTAGACCGCCGCCCGCTGGAGCGATCGCCAAAATCCCTGTTCCGAAAACCCACGAAACATCGACAAGACCTCACAATTGAGCACTGATCCTGAGTATAACGCTGGGGCTGCGGCTGCGTGGGGCGGAGGGTGGTAGGGCGATCGCTCTACTGAGCCATGCCATCACCCCGATTCCACCGCTCTTCATCAGACGCTCTTCATCAGGACTGATGCAATTGAAACGAGTTTCATAGTGTTTGGGATGATTTTTCGCGGGCGCGGGCTGCTAAAAATCCATCCACTGCATGAGTTCTCCTAATGTCTGCCGCCGGGAATTTCTCGATACCAGCCGTTGCCATTTGCATGACCATTACTGTTCAGATGACCGTTCCCGTTGGGGGATTTGGTGTCATTCGGCAGCAGCGGCAGATCGAGGAATTCGGGCGTGTCGGTGTAGTCGGTGTAGATCTCCTGCGCCGTCAGCTCATCGGGTACAAATTCCACCGTCACCCGCAGCCGCAGTTTGCCCTGCTGCCAGCCCGCCGAACCGAGTTGCAACACTTCGCAGTCGATCCCGTCTTGAAACCAGTTGCGATCTTGACGCATCCAGGCTTTACTGCTGCGAAACTGGCGATCGCCCCCAAAGAGGGCCTTTTGGGTCGTCAAAGAATCGGCTAGCGCATCTGGCAATTTTGAACTAAGCGCGACATCCAATACATGGCGTAACGTAGCAACTCGAACGGTTCCGTCTCGAAAGGACAACACATCATCATCATTGAATGCCGTCATATCGAGATTATTTTGTGCTGGCATGATTGCCCCCCTTGGCGATCGCGCGTTTCCATGTCAGTTTTTACACTCGACTGGTTCACAAATCAGGCAAGTTCTGAGCCAATCTGTCAAGACTTGAAGACCGCTTGTGGCCTGATTTTCACAGATAATTTATGCCCGCAACAGAGTAATTTAAATACGGAAGTCGTGACCCTGCACCCGCGCCTCAGTAGACCTCTTGCATGAATACTGTTTTGAGGGTGGAATCGTTGCGTGGCGGTGCCGCGCAACGATTCACGCCAGACATCTAGTCACTCGTTCCCAAATCAGCTCGAACTGGGTTGAGTCTGGGTTTTGCGGTAGGGGCGGCGTCTGCAAGATGAGCTGGTGATCAGCCAGGACGACCCTGCGCACCAGGTCGAGTCCGACCCGATCGGGAATCGAGGCGATCGCCACATGATGCGTCACGGTGTCTCCCGCCAGCGTGTAGGTGCCGGCATAGGCGCTAAAGCTAGAAAACGCCTGGGCCAGTTCGGCAGCGGGCACGGCGGCGAGATCAAACGGAGAATTGGGGTTGCCCCTCAGCGGCGGGCGATCGCCTTGGGCAAACATCACCATCATGTGTCCCTCGGCGGTATAGGTGATGTAACCGACGGGCGCGGGGCCATAGGCTGCGGCATCGACCGTGCCATCGGCATAAATCGCGCGAATGGCAGCCAGTTTCCAGGTGCCCAGCAGCGGATTAGGCTCATCCATGCACCGATTGTTCCACGGATTGTTCCAAAGAAATGAGAAATTGGCGCAGCAGGGCAATCAGCGTTTCGCGCTCTTCGGCGGCGGCAAACTGATGCAGCAAGGCTTGCTCGCGCTCAAACAGGGCAGGCATCACCCGCTCGGCAAGCTGAATGCCCTGGGGTGTGAGCTGCACTATTACACTGCGGCGATCGCCCGGATCGCGCAGCCGCGTCACGATACCGTCTTGCTCCAGGCGATCGATGCGATTGGTCATCGCCCCTGAAGACAGCATTAACAAATTATATAGGTCTGTGGGCTTGAGCTGGTAGGGCGGCCCCTGGCGGCGCAGCGTGGCCAGCATGTCAAACGACCAAACATTTAGCCCATATTCTGCCAGCACGATTTCGCGGTGCTTTTCGAGCAGGCGGGCAATCCGCAGCACGCGCCCCACCACTGCCAGCGGCGTAGCGTCGAGCTGGGGCGATTCTTTCGCCCACTGTTTGAGGATGATATCGATTCGATCTGGCTCCATCCCATCATCCTATCTCGATATCGAGAATCTCAATATCTATCCAATTCTGTATTTATCTTTATATTCACTATCTTTATCCTAAGATACTTTTAAACGCCCATTCATCTTGACCCTTCACAATGCAGAAGCGTTCACCTACTCTCTGCCACTTCGACCCAACTTCGACCTCGGAGTATTCTCTATGATCCATTCTTCTTCTCGATCGTCGCAGCGCTGGATTGGTGTGGCGATCGCCTTCTATGCCTTTATCGCGATCGGCATTGCCGAAGGCGGGCTGGGTGTGCTGCTGCCGTCTATTCTCACGGAATATAGCCTGACGCCGGCCAGCGTGACGCTGCTGTTTGTCAGCCAGATCACGGGCTACATTTTGGCAGCGTTCACCAGCAGCCTGGTCAGCAGTGGGCTGGGGCTGGCGCGGATGCTGCTGATTGCGGCGAGCACGCTAACAACGGCTCTGGTGATTTATGCGGTGTCGCCCGTCTGGTGGCTGATGGTGGCGGCGGGCACTCTGCTGGGACTGGGCATTGGGCTAATCGACGCAGGCGTGAATACTTACATCGTGCAGGACGAGCACGGCGCTTCGCTGATCGGCACGCTGCACGGGTTTTATGGCGTGGGGGCGCTGTTGGGCCCGGCGATCGCCACCACACTGCTGACGATGAGCGTTACCTGGCGGCAGGTATATGGTGTGCTGGCAGGGATTGTGGGGCTGCTGATTCTGGCGCTGCTGGCAGTGGTGATTATTCGCTATCCACCGATGAATGTGCGAGGAACCGCTGCGTCAGAGAGCGGCAGCGCGGCCCAAAACTTAGGGCGATCGCTGCAACATCCGGTAGTGCTATTGACGGGGCTGCTGCTGCTGGTCTACGTGGGTACGGAAGCGGCGATCGGCAACTGGGCCTATACGGTGCAGTCTGTCGGGCGCAATATGCCCACGATGGCAGCGGGCTATGGCGTGGCGGCCTACTGGCTGGGGCTGACGGTGGGGCGCTTTAGTCTGGACTATTTTTTGCGACGGGTGGGGGCAGTGCGTATGATCAGCCTGTCGCTAACGCTCCTGCTGATCGGGCTATTGGCCTGGTGGCAATTGCCCGATCAGTGGCTCAGCCTGCCGCTCATTGGGTTGGCGCTGGCCGCAATTTTTCCTGCCACCATCTGGCTCATTCCCAAGCGCCTGCCGGCCGAGTTGGTGCCTGGTGCTATCAGCTTTTCCACCAGCGCCGCCAGCTTTGGCGTGGCGATTATTCCCACCAGCGCCGGCTGGATTGCCAATGCCACCAGCCTGGAGGCGATTCCCGTGGTGATGCTGCCGCTGGCGATCGCCATGATTTTGCTGCACATCTGGATGGTGCAACGGTCTCCCCACAAACGCCTGCTGGTCTAGGGCGCGTCATCCATTCACCTCATAACCTTTGAGGAATCAGCACTAAGCACTATCGCGCCCGCCCAAACAAATCAGGCTAGGGGCTGAAACTCCTCAGAAACCTAATATTTTGCCGATATAATATTTTGCCGATATAATATTTTGCCGATATAATATTTTGCCGATATAATATTTTGCCGATATAATATTTTGCCGATAATTGATGACAGCCCCTAGATGGCAAAGCCCATTTCCTTGAGTCCCTGCCGCAGCCGCTCAGCCTGTGCCGGATTGGTCTGCGCGTGCAGGGCGATCGCCCGCCCAAAGGATGCCAGACCCGCTTCCACCTGCCCCAGCTTGATCAGCGCCACACCCAGGTTTTGGTGGGCTTCGGCGTGGTCGGGCTGGAGGCGAATCGCTGCTTGATAATGCGTCACTGCATCGGTAATCTGTCCCTGCGCCCGCAGCGTCGTGCCCAGGTTGTAGTGTCCAGCAGCAAAGCCGGGGTCGATGGCGAGGCACTGTTCATAAAACTGGCGGGCCGTCGCCAGGTCGCCCGTCGTTTTGCATAGGCTGCCCAGGTTGTTATACGCGCCCAGTTTTAGCGGGTCCATCAGGGGCTGCTGCAAGGCGGCTTGGTAATGTTGCGCAGCAGTGTCAAGCTGATTCAGCCGAGTGTGGGCGATGCCAAGGTGATAGTGCAGCTCATAGCGCACAGGTGCATCCATCTGAGACGCTTTCAGCAACGGCGACTGAAGCCCTCGCTGCAACAACTGGATGCCGCGCTCCACCTCGCCCATTTGCACATACAGCGCCCCCAGCTTGCTGCATTCGTAGGGGTCGTCGGGATGGGCTTGCCAGTAGCCCTCCATCACCGATCGCGCTTTTTCCAGCTTGTCGCGCCGGGCGATCGCTACGGGGTCATAGCCATCGTGCAAAATCGCCACCTGCGACAGGTCTACCACACCCCAGGTTGGCTCTTGCTGGAGCAGCGTCGCCACCGCATCGTCGATCGTGGCGTGATAGGGCCGCGCAAACCGCAGGTCAGGATGCCGCCGAAACAGCCGCGACACCAGCGAATAGGGCGACTGCACCGCGCCCACTTCCTGCCGCAGCAGGTTGATTACCAGCGTGTGTTCCGCTTGGATGGTCTGCCGCAGCAGCGGCACACAGTCCGCTACCAGCGTCTCATCGGCATCCAGCACCAGCACCCAGTCGCCTGTGGCGTGGCGCAGCGACTCGTTGCGGGCGATCGCAAAGTCGTTCTGCCAGGGCATCGAAAACACCTTGGCCCCAAACGCCTGGGCGATCGCCATTGTTTCATCCACCGAGCCAGTATCGACCACAATCATCTCATCCACCGCCGCCGCCGCACTCTGCAAGCAGCGCGCCAGACGCTCTGCCTCATCCCGCACAATCATGCAAAGGCTTAGCATCCTTCCCACGGCTCCCCTCCCGTTGCGCCACCGCCTAAAACCAGTCTGGGTTCAGATCTCATATCTCAGCTTCTCGACAGGCTGCCCCATATCGCCCAATCAACCTCACCGCATTCCGACTGCTCATTCTGGCCAGCCGCCAGAACAGCCGCCAGAACAGCCGCCGGGACAGCCGCCGGAACAGCCACCGGAACAGTGCTGGAGTTATTCGATCGTAGCCTGAATTTCTCCAGACGCGAGCGCAGCCAGAACAGGCCGCTCTGCTGAGGACAAACATCTTCTGGGGACAAACATCTTTCTCCATCCCAGGGGCGATCGCTCTCTATCGCTCTCTATTACTCTCTTATAAACAGTTTGAACCGTCCCCAAACGCTGCCACCGCACTCGAATTTAGTACATATGTACGAAAAATGCTAGACTCCATAAGGCAGTTTGAACCGCAGCTTGAATCTCTCCTAATTGGGAAATTACCCATGAATCCGGTAGCCGCTGCTGCTAGTCGCCCCCGTCGATCGTTGGATCAATCAACCAGGAGCGCATCCTCAAATCCCCTCAGCACGCTTGAAGAGTCAGCGCGATCGCGCTTGCCCAAGCCGCCCAGACCAGGAGCTAAAACCCCCAGGAAACCGAATGTTTTGCCGACAATTCATGACAGCCCCTAGAGTGCGGGAAGTTATAGGGAATAATAATGAGGAACTTGATGGATTGCTCCAGCCGCATCACCGATCAAATTCTCTAAATTCTCAAGGACAGGAACTCGTCTTCTGCGGTAGCAGTCCTCTGATCAGACAACAGTCCGTGACATGCAGGCTGATTTTTATGGCAGCGTGGCGTTCAGTTGAGGCTATTCTGCCTCTTTGCTCCATGCTGCACCGCCTCTCCACTGAATCGCATCTTCCCAGCTAGCCAGAGCGTCAACCACCCTGATCTTCTGGCTCTCCAGGCTGCTCTGTTCCTGATCGTTCCTGCGCCAGTTGCTTTGCCCCGCTGTTTTACCTTTAGTTTTGTCTGTAGTTTTGCCTATAGCTCTTTGTCGATCAAACATTTTGTTGATCAAACAACAGAAGCACTATGGAAGCACTACAGAATCACTACAGAAGCACCCCAGGAGCAAGGCTCGTCCTCTCAATCCTTTTCTAGATCCGCTTCGGAACACACAATCCATGAAGATTCCACCCCTTTTCCTGGTGGCAGCTAGCGTCGTCACTGCCCTGGCTATTACTCAATCTTTCAGCTCGGCAGGATACGAGTCTCCCGCCCAGCCTAGCGGCACCCATTTGCTGAGCGCCACATCCTCTGTCAGGGTCGCAACCGGCGGTCGGGCGGGCGTCCTTAGCTCCCGAGACCCCCAGGCGTGGATTAATATCCGCAGTATGCCCAGTACGCAAGCCAGTGTGCTCTTTACAGGCACGCCCAACACCCCCGTCCTGATCTTGAACGAATCTCTCAGCGGCGACGGCTTTACCTGGTATCAGGTGCGGCTGGGAAATGGCACCGAAGGCTGGGTCAGGGGGGATCTGGTGAGCGTGACCAGTGGGTCTACAGGTGCATCGGCTGAGGTGCAAAATGTCTCGCGAACACCAGCCCTCCCGCAAACTGCAAATATCCCGCAAACCGCAAATATGCAGAGAGGCGTGACGGAGACACCCGTTTATGACCCCTCGTCGGGCGCGCTGATGCGACCCGGCTCCAGCGCTCCATCCGCACTGCCTAATGTGCTGCCTAATGTGCCGCCCAATCTGCCGCCCAATCTGCCCGCATCGGGAAATGGGGCGATCGCCAATTTTCCCAATCGCGGGCCCAGCAACGGCTTGCCCGCCCCTAATCCTACGACTCAGAACCCAGCGCCCCTCAGCACTCCGCCCCCAGTTCCACGCTATCAGCCGCCCACCTTCCCTCGCGAAGTGGTGGTTGATCAGCAGGGTCAGCGAGATCTTGCGCCCAATCCGGCTACAGCGCCATCACCCAACCCCGCCCTGCCAACCGCCAACAGTCAGCCAGGCCTGGTGGATCGATTTTTGGAAGGCACAGGCGCAATTCTGAACGCAGTGGGGAACAGAGTAGAGAACATTATTCGACCAGGGCCCGCTCCTCTAGTCGTCACGCAGGCAGACCAGGATTATTTCATGGAAGTGGCCATGGGATCGGAATGGGGCAATAATGCTGCATTGATTCGCAAGTGGAATACGGATTTGCGAGTTCGCGTTACAGGAACCCGCACGGCTGAAGATGACGCGACGATCAGCCGAGTGATGCAAGAACTGAATGAGTTACTCGACGGCAGCGGCGTGCAACTGCGGCGGGATGATCGCAACCCAAATGTCCAAATCATCTATGCGCCAGAAACACAGTTTCGCCAGCTAGAGCCTAACTATGTTCCGGGCAATCTAGGGTTTTTCTGGGTACAGTGGAACAGCAGTGTGATTAACAATGCGCGCATTTTGATTACAAACACTAACCGCGTCACGCAGCGAGAGCGAAGCCACCTGCTGCGAGAAGAGCTAACGCAAGTGCTGGGGCTAATGCGCGACTCAAACCGCTATCCCAACAGCATTTTTTATCAAGGTTGGACAGATGTGACAGAATACGCCGAAATTGACCGGACGCTGATCCGGATGCTGTATCATTCCCAGCTTCAACCTGGCATGACGCGATCGCAAGTAGTAGCGGCTCTGCAAACCCTGGCCGACTCGCCCCAGGCAGCCAGAATTCGCTAGGTTGACATACCCGGAGGAGCATGGATAAATCGATCCTCAAAAGGATGTTGATCGATACTGCCCCTAGTAAAGCTCTCCCCGTAAAAATGCCCCTTCCCGGTACTGCGATCGCCTTCAGCAGCTCATACTTTGGAACTAGATCAACCAGTTTCAAAGAGGAATTCGTTCATGGATTCAGCAATTATTTCATCATTCGAGCTGCTGTTTAAGCCGATTGCCCCTGCATCTGCCCCAATTAATCGTAGAGTTGTCCAAGCCTATTTTTTGCTGGTTTCAAACTTGACTGAAGCCTCAGCAGGGGATGTAACTTTCGCACTTAAATTTACGGTCAACAATACCCCTTTGGTCAGCGATAAGCTAATTACCATCTTTGATGTTGGAGTGGGTAATAACTTTGGCAACCTCAGCGCTGGGATGAGCGAAGATTACGTGATTCCCTCTGGTTATACAGGTCTGTTTATTTTGCAACCCAAAGATCTTGACCCAGCAGCACCAGACGTAGAAATTCGGGGCGTTGCGGAAATTACGCTACTGCCCACATCCGAAGCCAATTCGGCAAAACTGCTGCTGACACCGCAACAGCGGGGCACATTTCTACCCGTTGATCCTGCGGTTCCTGATTTTGATCAGCAGGCTTATACGCTGCCAACACCCAATGGCAGTTACTTATTTGAGCTGTCTAAATGATCTGAGGCATACTAATTTGGAAACGCTCCAAGTTTGAGTGATTGCTTGGGAGAGTTTTCGGTCTAAATCATGGGGTGATTGAATCGTGCCTGGTGTTAATTACTGGGCACGATTTTATATATCTAAGAGATTGCCTAAGAGATTGCTTAACGAGTAAAAATTGTGCTTTGAGATAAAAGTGCTACTAAGCACGGCTCAAGGCGATCGCACTTTACACAGCCTACAGACGTAGCTCACAAACATAGCCTACATTTTCATCTAATTTATGTCTCATTTATGTCTCACGCTAAACCTAGAAAAGGTTCTGCTAGATTAAAGTAAAATTTCAGACTTTGAACCCTCGATGCAAACCCAATCGAATTCTGATTCTCAAACGCTTTCAGACAGGCTACGTCAGCGTCGCCAGCGGCTGGCTCGTTTGATTGAGTTTCCGGTGGTGTTGTGGTCTGGGCAAAGCCCCTCGCGCAATTTTCCAGCCAATACCTATCCCTTTCGCGCCAGCAGTCATTTCCTTTATTTTGCCGGGCTAAATTTACCGGATGCGGCAATTTTGCTGGAGGGCGATCGCCTGACGCTATTTTGGGATGAGCCGACGCCTGCGGATGTATTGTGGCACGGGCCCAGCCCCACGCGATCGCAGCTTGCCGCAGACATCGGCGCAGATGCGGCGCATCCCCTCGCGGCGTTGGCAGGGTTCTGTGGGGGGGCAGCCACAATCGCCGTACAAGATAGCGCCACCCGCCAGCAGCAAGAGTCTCTGTTGGCACGTCTGCTCTCGGTGCCTAAGCAAGCAGGGGGCATCGATCGAGAACTGGGGATGGCGATCGCCCAGGTGCGGCTCTGTCATGACGATTTGGCGCTGGCAGAAATTCGGCAGGCGGCCCGAGTGACGCGGCAGGCCCACGCAGCCGGCATTGCGGCAACGGCCACCGCCACCACCGAAGCGCAAGTGCGGGCGGCAATGGAGCAGGTCATCTTG
>RFIF01000473.1 GCA_003695655.1 Cyanobacteria bacterium J069 | reverse complement strand
GGGCGACTCCCCGCGGCGGCGGACGGCGCGTCGCGGGGAGCCGGTGAGCTCCGCGGGGGTACCCGGCCCCCCGGTGGAAGCCGGGCGCGGGCCCGCCCCGGCTTCGGGGGGCCAGCCCGCTCAGCCCCCACGCCCCGGCCGGCCGTCCAGTGATGACCTTTCAACGGTGCAATCGGTGGAGCTGTCGAGCAACGGTCAGCAGTTGTTGATTCGGGCTGATCAGCCGATTACTTACACCAGCGACTGGGAACGAGGGCGAGTATTTTACCGGATTACCATTCCCGATGCCCGTCTCGCCGAGCGGGTGATTGGGCCTCAGATCAGCGCCAATAGCTCGATCCAGCAGGTGCGGCTGTTGCAGGAGGACGAGCGGACGGTGGCGATTCTGGTGCAGCCTGCGGCTGGTGTGGTGATTCGGGATGTAATTCAGCCGAGCGATCGCCTACTCGCCCTAGAGCTACGCGGTGCCGCCCAGCCGCCCACCACGCCCACCCGCCCCACGCCGACGACACCTCCCGTCGCCACGCCGCCCAGCACCAGTCTGCCCCGCGTGCCCAGTGGTCGCATCGTGGTGGTGCTTGATCCGGGTCATGGCGGTGGAGATCCAGGTGCCATTGGCATTGGCGGTCTGCGTGAAAAGGATGTGGTTTTCCCAATCACTACCCAGGTCGCCAGACTGCTAGAGCAGCAGGGCGTGCAGGTGGTGATGACCCGCACTGACGACCGAGAAATCGACCTAGAGCCGCGCGTGCAAATCGCCGAGCGGGCCAGAGCCAATCTATTCGTCAGCATTCACGCCAACGCCATCAGCCTCGATCGCCCTGATGTCAATGGCATTGAAACCTACTACGCTTCGGAAGCGGGTGCCCGTCTGGGGCGCGTGATTCACGACAGCATGGTGCGCAACACCGGGCTAAACGACCGGGGACTCCGCAGCGCCCGCTTCTACGTGATTCGTAATACCTCCATGCCCGCCGTACTGCTAGAAACCGGGTTTGTCACGGGTTCTCAAGATGCAGCCTTTTTGCGGAGCGCCCAAGGACAGCAACAAATGGCATTTGCTATTGCACAGGGTATCCTGCAATATATTCAGCAAAACTTCTAAACATTTTGTTTGCAGCCTGTGTCTAACTCAGTCTCGTTCTCTGGATCGATCCACCACGCCTCAGATCTCGCTTCTGCTGCACTGCATGGGCCATTTTACGACCCTGCTCAGGGCGATGCGACTTCCGACTCTGCCCAAGCGCCCATCGGCGTATTCGACAGCGGTGTGGGTGGGCTGACGGTGCTGCGAGAGCTTCAGCGGCAGCTCCCGAATGAATCGGTCTTGTATTTTGGGGATACGGCGCGGCTGCCCTATGGCACTCGTGCTGAGGGAGAACTGCTGCAATTTGTGCAAGAAATTTTGACCTGGATGGAGCGGCAGCGGGTCAAGATGGTGATCGTTGCCTGCAACACCAGCTCTGCTAAAGCATTGGACGTCGTCCGGTCTGAGTTTCAGGTGCCGATTTTGGGCGTGATTTTGCCGGGGGCGCGGGCCGCGGTGCAGCAGGGGCGGCGGATTGGGGTGATTGCAACACCGTTTACAGCGGCGAGTGATGCCTATCGGCAGGCGATCCACGAAATTGACGACCGAGTCGAGGTGTGGCAGGTGGGCTGCCCTGAATTTGTGCCGCTGATTGAGCAAAACCGGATTTATGACCCCTACACCCGACAGGTGGCCCAGCAGTATCTGGAATCCCTGATTCAGGCAAAAATTGACACTCTGGTGTTTGGCTGCACCCATTACCCCCATTTGCGGCCCGTGCTGCGATCGCTCCTTCCACCCACGGTGCAGTTTGTCGATCCGGCAGTGCATGTGGTGCGGGCAGCGGCCCACGAGCTAGATTTGCTGGGTCTGCGAAATCTCTATGCCAATCGCACGGCCCGATTCTGCGTCAGCGGCTGCCCCGAAAACTTTGCCAAGCTCTCACAGCAGTGGCTCGGCTATTTACCTGTGACGGAGCGAGTCGATTTGACGGCGCTGACGACCGCTGTTTCATCCGCTGCTTCGTCGGTAGGGGCGATCGCCCCACTGGACTCTCCAGACTAGACCGCAAGCGCTACCCATGAGCGCCTGATGAACTACTGGTCAGCCACTGAAAAGCCCCCTGCACGATGCGATCGCGCTCAGTGCCGGGGGCTTTCAAAAAAAATGTGCATAGGATAAAAATGCAGTGGAGCTAGAACAGCAGACCTCCTAGAACACCCATTAAGGCTGCGATCGCTGCACCACCATCAGTAGCAGATAGACTGCCAGAAGATAAAAAGCGGCGAGGATAGGAATCGTCAGCGGAATACCAAAAGAAGCCATAGCGAGCCATTCCATTAAGCATTACGGTTTACAGGAGAAATATAGAAATTGGGTCAAATGACCCATAAGCAAATCAAATCAGTGCACTGCTGCAAGTAAGCCCTGCATCCAGCCAGCAAAACGTAACCGATAGCTATAGAAAGCGATCGCCCAAAAGCAACCCCTTCCAACTCGCGCTTGCTACTTAGCTCAAATTGCAGCCGACAAAGCCGCAACTAATTCCTTAGCAACGTTAGCCAGTTGCCCCAAACCACTCAAAACAGCACAAATGCTGGTCACTAAACACTAAAAATCTACAGGTAGATAAACCCGGCCAGCTCTCGGATGAGGCATGGCAAATGACGTGCAAATTACCAAGTTACCGAGGCAAAACATCCTGAACGCAGCAGCATCAGAAGCGACGACCAAAACTCCAGAGTTGAAGAGATACAGCCAAGCCTCTCAACACAGAGACCTCAGCCCTCCCTCTTCAGATGCGAGTTTCTAAGTCAGCGATCGCCACTAGCCGCAGCAGGCTGTCGAAGACCAGAGGCTAATCAGTCATCAACTAGTTACTAAAACCAGTTGAACCAACTGCCAGCTATTAACCAAATCACTAGTCACTCACTAGTTATCCAGTCACTAGCTCACCCGGTCACTAGCTGTTTAGTACCGAAAGTTATTCAATTGTTGGATGTCTTTGCTGATAAGCATAACATATAGGTCAAGGATTTATGAGTAGATCTTTACAAAACTGTAATAATCCTGAAATGCTTACCAGTTGAGCAACCCCCCGGCTTTCTCCCAAGAATTTCATCCCACAGATGGAAGGGGGTAGCTTAGAATAAAGGCAAATATGTAAAATTTCGTAACCTAAGCATAGCGCTGCGTGTCCATGACCTCAGTCACCTCTCTCTTTGCACCCGTCGATGCCGACCTCTGTCAACTGACAGAGAATCTCAAACAGTTGGTTGGTGCTCGCCATCCCATCCTTTACGCTGCGGCAGAGCACCTCTTTGGGGCAGGAGGGAAGCGGCTGCGACCAGCAATTGTGCTGCTAATATCCAAGGCCACTAGTGCTGCCGACATCACTCCTCGACACCGCCGTTTGGCCGAGATCACCGAAATGATTCACACGGCCAGCCTGGTTCACGACGATGTGGTAGACGAATCAGAGTTGCGACGGGGAGTGCCCACCGTTCATAGCAGCTTCGGCAACCGGGTGGCGGTGCTGGCGGGCGATTTCCTGTTTGCTCAGTCTTCCTGGTATCTCGCAAATTTAGACAACCTGGAAGTGGTGAAGCTGCTGTCACAGGTGATTATGGACTTGGCTGAGGGCGAAATTCAGCAAGGGTTAAACCGGTTTGACACCGGGCTAACCCTGGAAGCCTATTTAGAAAAGAGCTACTACAAGACAGCCTCACTCATTGCCAACAGTGCCAAAGCAGCGGGTGTATTGAGCGATTCCTCCTCCGAAACCTGCCGCAATCTCTACAGCTACGGCCGCCACATCGGTCTGGCATTCCAGATCGTTGATGACTTGCTTGACTTCACTGGCTCAGCCGACGCTCTGGGCAAACCGGCCGGGTCTGACTTGAGAAGCGGCAACCTCACCGCGCCAGCGCTCTATGCGCTTGAAGAAAAGCCCTACCTGGAAGTGCTCATCGAACGAGAGTTTGCCCAAGAGGGCGATCTCAAGCAAGCATTAGCGCTGATTGAAGACAGCAAAGGACTGGAGCGATCGCGCGAATTGGCAACCCACCACGCTCAGCTTGCCGTTCAGCACATCAGCTCCTTGCCGCCTTCAGAATCTCGTCAAGCACTGATACAGCTTGCAGAGTATGTGCTGAGCCGCAGCCACTAAAGCCGATGAACAAACTTGCAAACTCATAAGAACTAACAAAACGGTCAAGGACTGATACTTACTCCTCAGTTGAGCAAGTATCAGTCCTGCGTTAGCATTAGCGGTTTCTTAGCAGTTTCTTAGCGCTCAATCGCTATAGCGCTCTTCCGCCCAAGGTTCTCCTCGGCGATGGTAGCCGTTGCGTTCCCAGAAGCCCAGCTCTTCATGGTCTAGAAACTCTAGCCCGTTCAGCCACTTTGCGCTTTTCCAGGCGTATAAGTGGGGCACCACAAGTCGCACCGGGCCACCGTGCGGGGCCGGCAGGGGATCACCAAACAGCGTATGGGCAATAAAGTTTTCTTCTCGCAAAAAATCTTCAAGTGCCAGGTTTGTGGTGTAGCCGCCATAGCAGTGCTGCAACACATGAGTCGCTTTGGGATCAAGCGTAACTTGCCGCATCAGATCAGTGACCTTCACGCCAGTCCACTGCACATCCAGCTTTGACCATGTCGTGACGCAGTGAAAATCTGCGGTAAACTCAGTCTGCGGCAAACCCAGCAGATCGGCAAAAGATAGAGTAATCGGCTCCACCAGTCCCCAAATCTTTAACTCCCAATCGTTGGCAGCAATCTCTGGCGTTGCCCCATAGGTCAACACCGGGAAACCCGTCGCAAGATGCTGTCCAGGCGGTACTCGATCTTGCTGCTTAGGTGCCGGCGGCTTGAAAAATTTGCCCAGCATAAATTATGAGGGAGTGAAAAAAGGCGCAGACGGTCTAGAACTTCGATTTTTCGCAGATATTTTTGCAAATACCTTTTTTCGCAGATATTTCTGCAAATACCTTTTTTCGCAGATATTCCTGCAAATACCTTTTGCGAACTTGACAGACCTAACGCAAGAGGAGGGCGATCGCCGCTGAACTCGGCTGACCCGCTCGGCGATATGCCGCCCTGTCTCTACTCTTCTTCTTCCTCAGGCTGAGGATAGACAAATCCGGTGGAACGGCCAGTTAAGACTGACTTGCCCAGAGACAGGGCGCGCTGCGCTTGCAGAGCGGCTTTGCGCTTCCAGGTGGCTTTGCGCTGATCACGCTTCGATTTAGAGGTCTTCTTCTTAGGAACTGCCATAGCTGCCGACGGTTCAGTTTTTTACAACCTTACTATGGTAGTGCATAAGCCCCGGAGTTGCGCAGTCAGAACCATGAAATCTCTTCTGCCCAGCAGCGATCTAACGCAGTCGTTTGACTTTATTTGGGCCACTTTTTGAGTTTTTGGGCATCTTAGAAGAAGTATGGCTATGATTTAGGTCTAGCGCGGTTTTCGAGTAGCATTTTGACCCTGAGGTCGAATCGATCAGTCGAAAAGGTTAAGCCGAAAGAATTAAGCTGAAAAGATCAAACCGCCGGGTCTGACTGGGAATTCAGTTTTGAAATCGGCTAAAAGTTCTGTTTTGGAGCTTTTTGTAGAAATTTGCTTGGGGCATCTGAAACGATGACAAACTACTGGGCGATCGCCATCGGCATTAATCGGTATCCGCAGTTGCAGCCCCTCGTCTACGCAGAGCGGGACGCCCAGTCGCTGATTCAAAGTCTCATTAACGATGCGGGCTTTTTGCCCGACTCCTGCGTACGACTAACCGACAGCTCGCCGCCCGCTGCCTGGGGCCCCACCACACCCGACCGCGCTGGAATTCAAACGGCGATCGCCCAGGT
>RFIF01000472.1 GCA_003695655.1 Cyanobacteria bacterium J069 | reverse complement strand
CCTGGATGCGATCGCCGATCAGCTCCAACGGTTTGCCGCCGTGCAATATCCCCTGGAAGCGTCGGCCGTGATTGCGTCGGCGCTGTCAGGCATGATCGCCGCCCGCAAAAAAGGGCTGGATCTGGTGGGTATCTATGCGATCGCCTTTGTAAATGCGTTTGGTGGCGGCACCCTGCGGGACGTGTTGCTCGATCGCCGCCCGTTTTTCTGGGTGCGCTATGAGGGCTACGCGGTGCTGGTGCTGCTGCTTTCCGCCCTCTATCTCTACGGTTCCCGCCACCTCGCGCCAATCAGAGCGCCCGCCTCTCGCGTTTTTGCCCTGGTGGATGCATTTGGGCTGGCGCTGTTCAGCATTTCGGGCACAGCCTTTGCGCTGGAATATCGGATGCCCCTCTTTACCGCTTCACTGCTGGGCGTGATTACGGGCGTGGTGGGCGGCGTGCTGCGGGATATTCTGCTGACACAAATTCCCGTCGTCTTTCGCAAAACCGCCACACTCTATGCCACCTGCGCGTTTGTCGGCTGCTGGGTCTATCTGGGGCTGGTGGTGGGGCAAGTAGATGTGGCGATCGCCACCGTCACCGGATTTTCTACTGTTGTCGTGTTGAGAATGCTGGCGCTGCGCTATAATCTGACGCTGCCCACCCCGCTAGAGGAAGAATAAAATGAAAATCAGGAATGGCTTGCTCAGGGCAATAAGCTAAGGATTAGAGTTAAGGATCGTCAAGTATCTGGTGCCAACTTCACAAACCCAACCCAACAGGCTTCTTGATGAATTTGACCATTAGCCCCAATGGAATTGACCTGCCGCCGGGTAGTGAGGTGATCTTGCGTCATCAAAGCTGGGCAGATTACGAAGGGCTGTTGTCAAGCCGTCGCGATCGCGCTGCGGTCAAAGTCTACTTTGGGGTCAAGAAACAGGAAATTCGTTTGATGGCTCCTTTGCCTGGCCATAGCAACCGCTCCGCTACCCTCACTGATTTGGTGAAGGCGCTGCTGCGGCATCAGAACCAAGACTGGCACGCCTTCGATCCCCTCACGCTGAAGCGAGTCAGCCAAACCGGAGTAGAACCTGATGCCTGTTTTTACATCCAAAATCGATTGGCTATTTTGGGTAAAGAACGTATCGATTTGGAAATTGATCCTCCGCCGGATCTAGCGCTTGAGGTCGATCTCACGTCTTTTACCCAGCCAGCAGATTATGAGGCGATCGCCATTCCAGAACTCTGGATTTATCGGAGTCAGGGCCTGCGAATCTACATCTTCGACGGCGAACACTATCAGGAAAGCGAGGTCAGCGGCATTTTTCCAGATATTGCGGTCAAGCAGTTGATCCCCCGCTATGTCGAGCTAGCCTGGAGCCAAGGCTCAAGCAACGCCCTGCGCGCTTTTGAGGCAGAGCTTGCGTAAGCTCCATTGTTAGCTTGTCTGCTCAGCCTCTAATCCCTGACCCATAGTTCCTGATCCCTGACCCCCAGCCCCTAACCCCTCACTTCTCCGTCATCGTCCACACGCCCTCTTGCCAGGTTTCGTCGCTGGGCGGATGGCTGAGCCAGTGGGTGCAGCGGGCAATGTGCAGTTGCGAAGGTTTGTCAGCGCTGTCTACATCTTGCAAAACGGTGGCAAAGGCGCTCATGGCTTTGACAAAATCGCGGTTGAGATAGTGCTTGCGCCCTTCGTGATAGAGGTCGATCGCCCGCTTTTTGTCATCGGGCACGGTTTCCGTCCGTAGCCCCACCAGTTCATAGATCCCGATGGGCTGCGTTTTGCCCTTGACGCGGATGCAGTCTAGCTCACGCGCCCAAACGCGGTCGGCGCAGGGCTTGTAAGTCGTTTCGCTGATGATGATATCGGTGCCGTACTGCTTGCTGGCGCTTTCCAGGCGCGATCCCAAGTTGACCCCATCGCCAATCGCGGTGAACTCCATGCGGCGACTAGAGCCGATGTTGCCGCTGATCACAATGTCGGAATTGATGCCGATGCCGATGCGGATCGTTTGCTTTTGTCGTGCCACCCGATCGGCATTAAATGCTGCCAGTCGATGCCGCATTTCGATCGCCGTTTGCACGGCCATCCACTGGTGATCGTCGAGCGGCAGGGGCGAGCCAAACACCGCCATGATGGCATCGCCGATGTACTTGTCCAGCGTGCCCTTGTGGGTAAACACGGCGTCCACCATGCTCTCAAAATACTGGTTGAGCATTTCGACGACTTCTTCGGCGGTCATGCTTTCGGTCAGCGTGGTGTAGCTGCGAATGTCGGAAAAGAGAACGGAGACTTCTTTGCGATCGCCCCCCATCTTGGCCGCGTTGGGGTTTTCAAACAGCAACTGCGCCACTTCTTGAGACATATAGCGCGACATGGTGCTTTTCAGCCGCTTTTCGCTGCTGATGTCGTCCATCACCACCAGCGCGCCCGACACCTGCTCTGGGTCACTGGCATCGGCGATCGTGTTGATCGACAGGTTAATGCTGTGCTGCTCCACGCCTTTTGCAGCATTCAGCGTTTGGTCAGGGTAATACTGCTGGCGGCATTTTTCGTCCGTCGGCGAGAGTGCCAACTTAAACCACTTGGAAAAATCGCCCTTTTCTAGCCCGATCAGTTCTTCGGCGTGCAATCCCTCTAAAGGATCGGTGTCGCTCAGCCCCAGAAGTTTTCGGGCGCTTTCGTTGGCGGCGATGATGCGCCCTTCTTTGTCGGTGGAGATAACGCTGTTGGAGAGCGATCGCAGAATGTCGCGCTGGAGCTGTTCTTGCTGCTTTACCGTAGCGAACAGCTTAGCGTTTTGCAGCGCTACGCCCGCCTGAATATTGAACGCCTGCATGAACTCTTGATCATTGCGGTTAAAGCTGGCCCGCCAGATATCCGGCGCTTCGGGATAGTTCGCTGGGTCATAGGGCGGATGGTCGCCCTGCTTTTTCTTGTTAATGAGCTGCGTTACCGCAATTAGCTCGCCGTCCGCATTAAACACGGGCATACACAACATGCTGCATGTGCGATAGCCCGTCTTGCGATCGGTTTCCTTTGCCGTGTCGGAGTTGGGATGGCTGTAGAGGTCGTAAGGAATCAGCACTGGCTCCCCAGACATCGCCACCTGCCCCGCAAAACCCGCATCCATCGGAATCCGAATTTCTTGCAGCACGCCGTTAATGGGGAGCTTTGTCCAGAGCTGATGCTGGTCGCGGTCTAACAGCCAGAGCGTGCTGCGATCGGCCTGCATTAGCTCCTGGGCTTCTTCCATCACGCGACCCAGGGTTTCTTCCAAGTCCAGGCTGCTCTGGCTGAGAGACTTGGTTGCCTTCATCAGCGCTGAGGCGGCCCGCTGCTGCTGCGTTGCCTTGTAGAACGAGCGCGAGGATTCTAAAATCAGCCGGATGGACGGCGCAAAGTCTTCAAATACCTGCTCATCATGGGCCGTGAAGCCGCCCAGATCAATGCGCTCATCTAGCTTTGCCTGATGGTCGCAGTTGGGCTTGAGCTTGTTAATGAGCTGCACCACCGCCACCAGGTCGCCCTCCTCCGTCAGCAGAGGCATCGCCAGCATTGTGTAGGTGCGATAGTGATTTTTCTTGTCCAGGGCTTGGGCTGCCTTGGATCGAGAATCGGTGTAAAAGTCGTAGGGAATATTGACCACGCGCTTGGTCGTTGCGACTTCACCCGCAATGCCCACATGCTTGGGAATGCGTAGTTCCAGGTTGTGTCCCTTTTCATCTTCCGCCACGATCGCCCACAGTTCGTCTTTATCTTCGTCAAGCAGAAAGATCGTGGCGCGATCGGCATTCAGCAGTTCACCCGTCTTCAGGGTGATGGAATGCAGCATCTCGTTCAAGATGGCATCAAAGCCCTGGGAATCCATCAGGTTGTCGAGCATGGAAAGGGTCTGATTGACCACTCTCAGCTTTTGTTCAACATCGGTGACAACCTGCTTAAAGGTATCCTGCGTCAGCGGTGCGAGGAAAGTGGAGAAGGAGCCTTTGGTGGTGGCTAGGGCGCTGCTGGAGCTGCTCGCGGCGGGGGTGCGATCGCCCTCTGAGCTGGCTGTCGCTGAACTGGCTGTGGCTGGGCTGGGTGGCGCTGGCGGCTGCGATCGCCCACCCGACTGTCCATCAGTTGAAACGCTGTTCGGAACGTCGGCAAGGATTTCCACCTCTACCGTAACGGCGGCATCGTCCCCATCCAGTGGGTTGGCAGATGGTGAAGAGGTGGAATGTAGATGCGAGGAGGGGGCACTCATGGCAGTTCCAGATAGAAACAGGGCGATGCGTCTGACTCAACTTCTTTCAAGTTACCCAAACGTCATTACGGATTCACAGCCCATGAATTTGATAGTTCCATACATCTCAGCGTTTGGGGACAGTGTAGAAGGTTCCTAAGGGGCGATCGCTGCCGTGCCTATCCTACCAACGGGCGATCGCGTCGCTCTAGAACCATCCAGAAAATGCCCAGCTTGAACACGCTCACTAAGACTTTAGCCGCCCAAATGGGGATCGACAAGGCACCAATGATACGGAATCACCGAGACATCGGATTGTCGCCATCGCCGAAAACCCCTATCATCATCAGCGGCGGCACTTGTGAATCGCTGTTCATAGGTTTTGCGATTCATTGATGGCCTCTCTTGCCGAACTGTTTGCTCCCAACCGCTGAGAAATTTAGGTAGCCACTACACATGATTAAAGCTTACGCTGCGACTGCTGCGGGGGAAGCCCTCGCCCCATTTGAGTACGATCCGGGTGTTTTGCGCGATGAGGAAGTTGAGATTGATGTCGAGTTTTGCGGAATTTGCCACAGCGATTTGAGCATGTGGCGAAATGAGTGGGGGATCACGCAGTATCCCTTTGTGCCGGGCCATGAAGTGGTGGGGACAGTGGCGGCGGTGGGCGATCGCGTCACGATGGTCAAGCCGGGTCAGCGCGTGGGGCTGGGCTGGTTTTCCCATTCCTGTATGCACTGCGAATGGTGCATGGCGGGCGACCATAACTTGTGCCAGACGGCGGAGCAGACCATCGTGGCACGGCACGGCGGCTTTGCCGACAAGGTGCGGGCCCACCAGGAGTGGGTACTGCCAGTGCCAGAAGAACTAAACGCCACCAAGGCAGGGCCGCTGTTTTGTGGCGGCATCACCGTGTTCAACCCGATTGTGCAGTTTGATATTCGACCGACGAGCCGCGTCGGGGTAATCGGCATTGGCGGGTTGGGTCACATGGCGCTGGGCTTTTTGCGGGCGTGGGGCTGCGACGTGACGGCGTTTTCCACCAGCCCGGCAAAGGAAGCAGAAGCGCGATCGCTCGGTGCTAACCACTTTATTAATTCTCGCGATCCCGACGCGCTGGCCGCCGCCGCCAACTCCTTCGATCTGATCCTGTCCACCGCCAATGCTGATCTGGACTGGGGAACCTATATTGCTGCGCTGCGCCCCAAGGGTCGGCTGCACTTTGTCGGCGTCGTGCCCAACGCTATCCAGGCCTATGCCTTTTCGCTGATTACCGGGCAAAAGTCTGTTTCTGGTAGCCCGCTGGGTAGCCCTGCGACCTTGGCAAAAATGCTCGACTTTGCGGCCCGCCACGAGGTCGAACCCGTGACCGAAGTCTTTGACTTTAGCCAGGTGAACGAGGCCCTCGCCCATCTGGAATCAGGCAAGGCGGAGTATCGCATTGTGCTCAACCACTAGTTGGGGGGTGGGGGGCAGGGG
>RFIF01000471.1 GCA_003695655.1 Cyanobacteria bacterium J069 | reverse complement strand
GTCTATATGCTCTACGCTCATCCCAAACTGTTTACTAAGACGAAGGACGAGGTAGCAGAGGCGATCGCCCCCATTTTGAATCAGCCGTCGGTCGAGCTAGCCAGCCTGTTTGACGAACAAGAAACCGGGATCGAAGTTAACTTCGGACTGTCGGAAGATGCGGCCGATCGAATTCGGGCCCTGCGGCTGGATGGGCTAGAAATGGTTCCCCGGCAGCAGCGCTTCTATCCCCAGCAAGATCTGCTGGCGGAAGTGGTGGGCTATGTAAACCTGGATCGGCAGGCCCAAGCAGGGGTGGAATATACTCAGCAGGCAGCGCTAGAGCGATCAGGGCAGGTGGCTCGGTTTTTGCGCGGCGGCAACGACCTGGTGAAACCCGGCGAGATTCCCAAGCAGTTGCTCAAGCAGGATGACTTGCGGCTGCAACTGACGGTAGACCGACGCCTTCAGCAAGCAGCCCGCAGTGCCCTCAAGCAAAAAATCACCGAGTTTGGTGCTAAGCGGGGTGCAGTGCTGGTGATGGACGTGCGGGATGGGGCGCTGCGCGTGATGGCGACGGAGCCGTCGTTTGACCCCAACCAGTATTACACCTACCAAATGGATCAGCTCCGCAACTGGGTGCTGACTGATCCCTATGAGCCGGGATCTACTTTCAAGCCAATTAATGTGGCGATCGCTCTGGAAGCAGGCACAGTTCGCGCTAGCGACAGTTTCTATGACGACGGGCAGATTTACGTCGGCCCGTGGCCGATTCAAAACAGCGACTATAGCTATGCCGGCGCACGGGGATCGCAGACGGTCGGTGAAATTATCACCCATTCCAGCAACGTGGGCATGGTGCGGATTATGCAAACGCTCAAGCCGGAAGTTTACTACGACTGGCTGGCGAAGATTGAGCTGGCACAGCCCACGGGCATTGACCTGCCCTTTGAGACGGCGGGCCAGGTGAAAAAGCGGGAGCAGTTTTTGGGCGACCCTGTGGAGCCAGCAGTAACGGCCTTTGGGCAGGGCTTTAGCCTGACGCCAGTGCAGCTCTTGCGGCTGCAAGGGGCGATCGCCAATGGCGGCTTTCTCGTAACGCCGCATGTGGTGGCAGGACTCTACGACAGTGCTGGCAAACCCCACTGGCAGCCTAGCTACGCTCCCCCAAAAGCCGTCTTTTCCAGGGCAACCGCTCAGACGGTGCTGGGCATGATGGAACAAGCCGTCGAAGAGGGTACTGGCACTTCGGCCAAAATTCCGGGCTATCGAATCGCGGGCAAAACGGGCACCGCCCAAAAATCCAGCGCAACCGGCGGCTACGACGCCAGCGCCCGGATTACGAGCTTTGTCAGCCTGTTTCCGGCTGAGGCTCCTCGCTATGCGGTGCTGGTAGTGGTGGATGAACCGCAGGGCGACGACGCCTATGGCTCCACCGTGGCAGCCCCGATCGCCCGCGAGGTGATGGAAGCGCTGATTCGGATCGAGCTGATTTCCCCCAGCAAAGCTCCAGAGCAGCCTGCGGTGGAGGAGTGATGGGGTGTTGGGGTGACGGAGGATAGGAGAAGAGGGGGAGAGAGAGGGAGTGACGGAGTGATGGAGCAGCAATACACGATCGCCAGTTCTCCCCCTCTCCCCCTCCCTCCCTCTCTCCCTCCCTCTCTTACGGCTGAGACACAGGATAAAAGTTATAGCCAAACTGAGACGTGCCGGGACGAATTTCTACAAGCTGCATTGCCTGGTTGCGATCGCCCGATGGCAAAAACCGCACCACGCCCGTCGCTCCTTCAATCGTGTCGGCATTGGAACGCAGGGATTCGGCGATGGCCGTGCGATTGGCTTTGCCGACAGAAATGGCGTTCATCAGGGCGATCGCCGCATCATAGGACATGGCCGTGCGCCAGTTTACATCGCCGCCCCAATATTGCCGCGAGGAGCGCACAAACGGCGTGTTGGGGTCTGCTAGCAAAATCCATGGTACGGCAACCACCATGCCCACTGCCGACTCGCCGCCCACCTGCAACACGCGGGGATTGTAGAGACTATCGCCACCCAAGATTGGCAGCCGCTGCCGATTAATCGCCACCACCTGCAAGGCCGGATCCAGTGTAGCCGTGTTAGCTGCTAGCACTAGCACCTCTGCGCCCTGCTGGGTGGCCTGGTCGAAAGACGCCACCGAGTCAAATCCTGCCGCTGACAGGTCAAACTCGCCCACAACCTGCCCACCATCGCCAAACACCGCTGTTGTGAATTCATTTTTGAGCGAGGTGCTATAGGCGCTTTGGGAGTTGTAGAAAAGAGCCGCCCGCTGAACGCGCAGTCGTTCTAGCATATACCGAGATAAAGCGGCAGCCGTAAAGCGATCGCTCGGCACTGTGCGAAAAATGTACTGCCCCGCGCCCGAAAGCTGAATCGACGTGCTGGTGGGCGAGATCATTACCAGCCGACCCGCTTCATAGACCGGGGCGGCCGCCAGCGTTGCGTCGCTACCAAAGTGCCCAATCACACCCAGCACAGAGCGATCTTTTACCAGTGCATCCGCCACCTGGGGCGTCACGTCGGGGCTGTTGTCGTCATTGACAATCATCACCTTGACAGGTGTGCCCTCTAATCCGCCCGCCTGGTTTACCTCATCCTGGGCCTGGGCGACTCCGCGCAAAATTTCTAAGGCTGAGTTTGCAGCCGCAGCAGTGGGCACGGCCACAGCAATCATGTAGGACTCTTGCTCCCCAATACGAGCGTTGTTCAGATAAATCAGGGCTTCGGGGTCGTTGCGGTTTGCCTGGAGTGAGGCTTCTAAGCTGGCGATCGCCCGCTGATAGTCCCGATCGGCCAGGGCTTGCAGCGCTTCTTGTTTCTGAGGGGATGCGCCTTCAGGAAATAGCAGCCGTTCGCCCGTGCTGAGGCGATCGCTCACCCGCCCGGTTGACCCGCCACCCGGCGAGGGGTTGCTGCCCGCTGACGGGGAGCCGATTGGCCCGGTGCTAGTGCCGCCGCCCAGCCCTGTATTTTTGCCAAACCACCAGACGCCTGCCCCCAGCAGCAGGGCTGTCACAAGCAGCGACAGAATTAGAGGAAGCGTTTCATTTTTCTGAGACATAAGCGTTTAGGCAAGCGCGTTTGGGCAAAAGCGTTCAGGCAGGGCAGAAAGCCATCCGAAGACCGGCTGGTAGATTCATATCTTTAGGACTTACGCAGTTGGATGATTTTTCGCGGGCTGCGCCCGCGAAAAATCATCCAGAATCTATAGAACTCGTTTC
>RFIF01000470.1 GCA_003695655.1 Cyanobacteria bacterium J069 | reverse complement strand
GTTGAGGGTTGAGGAGGGTTTGAGGCAATGATGAGGGGTTGGGTTATGGGGTTGCTGCTGTGGTGGGCGCTGGGATCCCTGCCAGCGGTGGCCGCGCCGCAGTTTTGTCGGGTGGTGGAGGGGCACTCGGTGTGTGTGCTGAGCCTCCAGCGCAGCGCCAAGAACTATTGGGAATACCGGGCAGTGGTGCGGGTGGATGATGTCGTGCGTCCACTGGAGGTGTACGACTGTCGAGATCGCCTCCGTTATACGGCCAAGGGCAAGACGGTTCCTTTTGTCAAAGAGATTGCCGGGGCGATCGTCTGCCGTCTCTATCGACCTTGATCAAATTCAACGGTTCAGACCGATGGCTTAGACCGATGCCTCAGACCGATGGCTTAGACCGATGGCTTAGACCGATGCCTCAGACCTGCCAAATCTATTTTTTCTATGATTGGGGCTGCGATTCGCCATTTTGGTGTGGCAACGATGCAGCGAGGACTCAGTTTGACGTTGGGCCCATTGCGCCGGAGACGCTAGGGTGCAGCGCTCAAACTTCAGCAGCCATAAGAGCACTGGCAGAGTGGCACGATGCCGCCCTCAATTGGAATTATCCACCCGATCCAGTCCCGTGGCGGCAAGCAGAGTGCGATCGCTTTAATGCGGCGCTGGAGGCGCTGTTGGACAGGATTCGAGCCGAATTGAGCGAGGACTACGAACTGATTGACAAGCAGCGGCGATTTACCGAAGACCCCGATCTCGATCGATATTTGGCTGATCCAAAGGGGTTTCGCCGTTGAGGCATTGTGCGGACTGCGCCAGCGCTAGTCGCAGGCAATGGGTGTGGATTCGGGTTGCAAGTACCCGGCGGCGATCGCCTGATTAATCGATGCTTCGACCAGCGGCCAAAGCGCGGGTGCGCCCCGCTTCACCGCCTGCATTCGCCAAAGGACGCGATCGCGCGTGATGCCATGCAGCTTCCAGGTACCGCCCTCGGTTTGCAGGTTGTGCAAAAACGGCTGGAGGCGATCGAGCGCGTGGGCAAACTGGGCATCGACTGTCTCCGCCGCTTCAAACTCTTCCCAGCAGGCGCGGAGGGTTTTCTCTAAATCGGGCGGCAGCAGCCCAAACAGGCGATCGGCGGCGGCTTGCTCCCGCTTGGCTTTGTCCTGGTTGCCCTGCACGTCAAAGGCGAAGGTGTCGCCCGCGTCGATTTCCACCAGGTCATGCACCAGCAGCATTTGCACCACCCGCGACAGGTCGATCGGCGCAGGCGCGTATTCTGCCAGGGCGATCGCCATCAGCGCCAGATGCCAGGAATGCTCAGCACTATTCTCACGGCGCGAGGCATCGGTCAGCAGGGTTTGGCGCAGCACGCCCTTCAGCTTGTCGATTTCCAACACAAACTGGATCTGCTGCGTCAGTCGGCTCGGCGCGAAGTCGAAATTAGAAATAAAAGATTGCATTGCAAAGTATCAAGTGCTGTCCAGTTCCCAGCCTACCCCCCAACCCCTAACCCCTAAGAACGCGGCGCATACATCATCACGCAAACGCCCAGCATGACAATGGCGCTGCCCAGCCAGTCGAGCCGATCGGGCGCGGCTCCATCCACCCGCCAGCCCCACAGCAGCGACAGCACGATGAACACAGCTCCATAGGCGGCGTAGGCGCGCCCAAAGTTGGCAGGCTGCTGCGTTGCCACAAAGCCATAAACCGTCAGCAGCACCGTTCCGACCAGAATCAGCGCCGCTGGTTTGCCCTCGCGCACCACTAGCCATACTAGATAGCCGCCGCCAATTTCACACAGCGCCGACAACACAAAATATCCCAGAGATTGCAGCATTAATAGCAGGGGGTAGGGGTCAGGGGGCGGGGATATTGCTCCGCAACGCTCGCGCGAACAGGGGTTAGGGGTTAGGGATCAGGGTTGAACGCCGCACAGCATCAGGTTGGTTTTAGCAAAGTTATCGCGAGTCTATCTGGTCGCTTCGAGCTGTCGAATTAGGTCTGCCGTAAACTGGTAGCCTTCCTGGTTATTTTGCTGCTTGAAAATGGCTGCTGCTTGACGTAGATCGGCTAGTCCAGTCTGGCGATCGCCCTGCTCAAAGCGCAACATGCCGCGATTGCCGTAGGCTTCTGCCAGGTCAGGATTGAGGGCGATCGCCTGGTCATAGTCTTCTAGTGCGCCATCCACGTCGCCGAGTGCGGTTCGCACTTTGCCCCGGTTGTAATAAGCATCAGGGTTTTGGGCATCGAGGCGGACGGTCTGGTCAAAATCTTGCAAGGCGCTCTGGAGATCGCCCAGCATCAGGCGAGCAATGGCGCGATCGCTGTAAGCCTGGGCAAAGTTGGGGTCAAGCGCGATCGCCTGGCTCAGATCGGCGATCGCCCCGTCCAAATTGCCCACGTCGATGTGAGCCTCGCCGCGACCGTAGATCGCTCTGGCGTTGGTGGGATCAAGCTGAATCGCTCGTTCAAAATCGGCGATCGCCTGCTCCAGATTGCCGACATCATGGTGGGCGCGTCCCCGGTGCAGGTAGGCGTCGGTGAGATCCGGATCAGACTGGAGGGCTAACGTGTAGGCGGCGATCGCCTCTCGAAAATTGCCGCGATCAACCGCTTGATGCCCCTGACGCATCAACTCCTGTGGGTTAGACTCGGCTATTCTAAGCGGCGTTGAGGGCTGGGCTGAGACCGGCGCAGCCATTATCCAGAGGGTTAATCCCAGAGAAGCAGCGCTGCATAGGCTCTTGATCATGACCAAACCTCTGAATATAAAAAGACCGGGATAAATCGCTCAACACGATCCACCCAAGCAGCGCAACGACATGCCAAGGGCTGAGAAAGCCGCTGCCTGCACCCCTCTAGCTTAACTAAGCATATCGGAGATTTGTGAAGTTTTTATGAAGCTACAGTAAACCCAGCGAGTGTAGCGGGCCGTGACCGCTGATCAGCTCCACCAGCAGCGCCAAAAATCCCAGCATCGCCAGCCGTCCGTTCCACACCTCGGCGGCGGTGGTCATGCCCCACTCCCAGCGCTCCGGCGGATAGATCTTGGTGGTTTCAGCAGGGCGGGCGATTTGATCTAGCGTCAGGTTAGGTGCGTTTAGCGCCTCTACCACCATGTCCGCCAGATCAGCAATAAACACCGGGTGCGTGTTTAGCGCAGGCACCCGCTGAAAATTGTGAATTCCCGCTTCTTCGGCAATCTCGCGATATTCGATATCGATTTCTTGCAGCGTTTCAATATGCTCTGACACGAAGCTGATGGGCACGACCAGCAAATGCTGCACGCCTTGGGTAGCCAATTCGGCGATCGCATCTTCCGTGTAGGGCCGCAGCCATTCCACCGGGCCGACGCGGCTCTGATAAGCCAGCGTGTGGGCGTTGGGTCGGTTTAGCGTCCGCAGGATTAGCTCGGTGCATTCCTGGATTTCGCGCTGGTAGGGGTCGCCCGCCTCTTCTACATAGCTCAGCGGCACGCCGTGGGCGCTAAAGAAAATGTGAACATCGTCGGGATGGTCAAACTGATCAAGCTGCTGAGCGATCAGATCCGCCATCGCCCGTAGATAGCCGGGGCGCTTGTACCAGGAGGTGATAACCGTGTGGTTAATCTGTTGCAAAGCGGGATCTTCTGACCAGATGCTCTCTAGCAGACGAAAGCTGGAGCCGCTGGTGCTGATGGAAAACTGGGGATAGAGCGGCAAGATGACCAGCCGATCGATGCCGTCGCGCTTGATGCGGGCGATCGCCTCTTCGGTAAAGGGATACCAATAGCGCATCCCAATATAGACCTGCGTTTCCTGCCCCTTCTGCTGAAGTTCGGCTTGCAGCGCCTGTCCCTGCTCTTCGGTGATGCGGCGCAAGGGAGAGCCGCCGCCAATTTGCCGGTAGTTTTCTTGGGACTTGCGGGTGCGGCTGTTAGCGATCAGCCAGGCCAATGGCTTTTGCAGCCACGGGAAAGGCAGCCGAATAATTTCCGGGTCAGAAAACAGGTTATAGAGGAAAGGGCGCACATCCTCTAGCTGATCTGGCCCTCCCAGGTTTAGTAGCAAAACCCCAACACGACCCATAGTGACTACGGCTTTCCTTGGCTTTAATATTTGTTACTGATTTTAACAACGATTCAACCTGAGAGACTTTCGCAACTAGCATCCGGGGCAAAAGCTTAAACTTTCGTAATCTTTTGCTGACGGAGTTGGCAGGGTAACTCGCGGGCGCAGCCTCCAGGTTGCCAGGTTTCATCCCCAGTGTTTCATACGCGGTATACAAGAAACTTAGCGGCTAATGTCGCCAGAGTCCAACTCTCTCTGGCTGCGGGAGCCATCAAGCCGTCGTGCCAGAGTTGTGCGGTGGAATTCAGCAGAGCCGGGGCGGCGAAGGGCAGAACCACTTGTGAGAGAGCTTGCTAATAGCCCCCAAAATCAGCCCTAAAAAAGAAATTCCCCCAAAGCTCAATCGCGTGAGCCTGGGGGAATGTTGAATCAGGGTGCATCTACCACTCCATTGTTCTTAAAAGGCGGGATCGTATCCGGAGGGTTTTGCAAAATTCGGAAATTTTTTGGGGCAAGGATGGCTCGACCCGGTGATTGCCGCATTGAGGTCCCGACAATTCTCGTATAGTGAGGACAGGATTACTGGCAGGAGAGCGTCATGTTTGGTTTGGGCTGGCCCGAAGTTGTCATTATCGGCGTGGTTGCAATTCTGATTTTTGGGCCCAAGAAGATCCCTGAGTTGGGCAGCGCTCTGGGCAAAACGCTGCGGGGCTTCAAAGAAGGCATCGCCGAGGCAGACGAAGAGGGCGATCGCGATCTAGAAGATTAGGGCACAGAAGCGGAAACATCGACACAGCGCTCATCGATACGGCACAGCACCCATACAACAGCACCCATACGGCAAGGGAAGAGCGATCGCCCTTCCCTTTTGCCGGCCGAGGCAATCCTCGCCTCTGATCCCTAATCTCTGATCCCTGACTCCTGATCCCTAATCTCTGATCCCTGATCCCTGTCCCCTGATCCCTGTCCCCTGTCCCGCCTAACCCTCCGCGACCGACGGCGCAAACTCCTCAAAACCTGCATCAAACGGATTCTTTTCTGCCCCAGCAGCCTGAGCCTGGGACGCAGGAGTTGGTTGTAGCGTGGTGGCTTCTGAAATCGGTCGGCGGGCGTCGATCAGCCCCATGGCGCGGCTGACGCTTTCTGGCAAAATCACCACCAGCGCTTCTTTGGGAGCGCGATCGAGGGCGAGGTTGACGGCTTCGGTTTCGTCGAGGATCACGTCGTACTTGAGGTTGGGCTGGATTTGGCGAATCCCTTCTTCAATCAGGGTGGCAGCGCTGCCCCTGGCCCGGCCGCGGGTGTCGTTGTCTTCTTTGATATAGATGCGGTCAAAGATGGCAGCGGAAAGCCGTCCGAGGGTAATGAAGTCCTCATCGCGGCGATCGCCCGGCCCGCCAATTACCCCAATCCGCTCCCCGTTCCAGTTCCGCACAAAGCCACCCAGCGCCTCGTAGCTGTGGGGGTTATGGGCATAGTCCAACAGCACATGAAACTCACCCAGGTTAAACAGGTTCATGCGACCGGGGGTCTGGCTGGCTGATGCCTGGAAGGTCGATAGACCCAGGCGAATCTCTTCCACGGGCACGCCCTGAGCAAACGCCGCCAGCGACGCCGCCAGCGCATTGGCAATCATAAACGGCGCACGCCCGCCCATCGTCAGCGGCACGCTGGCCGCCTCCATCAGCCGCAGCGCCCAGTCGCCCTTTACCAGCGTGAGATAGCCGTTTTCGTAAATTGCCGCCAGCCCGCCCTGGGTGACGTGATTTTGCACAATCGGATTCTCTGGGTTCATGGCGAAATAGGCAACCTGCGACTTGACGCGGCTGGCCATCGCCGATACCAGCGGATCATCCGCATTCAGCACGGCATAGCCGCCAATGCCGACGCTTTCTGCCACCACGCTCTTGAGGTGTGCCAGTTGCTCCACCGTGTCAATGTCACCGATGCCGAGGTGATCAGCCGCCACGTTCAGCACCACGCCCACATCACACTGATTAAACCCCAGCCCAGAGCGCAAAATGCCGCCCCTTGCCGTTTCCAGCACCGCCACCTGGACAGTCGGGTCTTGCAGGATCACCTGAGCACTTTGCGGGCCAGTTGTGTCGCCCTTTTCCACCAAGTAATCGCCGATGTAGATGCCGTCGGTCGTGGTGTAGCCGACGATCTGCCCTGTTTGCTTAAAGATATGGGCGATCAGTCGGTTGGTGGTGGTTTTGCCATTGGTGCCCGTCACTGCCACGATGGGCACGCGGCCCGGCGTTCCCGGGGGAAACAGCATGTCAATAATCGCCTCGCCGACATTGCGCGGCGTGCCTTCGCTGGGCGAGAAATGCATCCGCAGACCCGGTGCAGCATTGACTTCCACAATCACGCCATCCACCTCGCGCATCGGCTGGGAGATGTCGGGCGTAACGATATCTAACCCGGCGATATCCAGTCCGATGATCTTGGCGGCGCGTTCGGCAATCCAGCGATTTTCAGGATGAATTTCATCCGTGCGATCGATGGCGATGCCGCCTGTGCTGAGGTTGGCGGTCGCCTTTAAGTAGCAGACTGCGCCCATCGGCAGCACGGTGTCCAGGTCATAGCCCTGGCGTTCCAGGAGTTGAAAGGCAGCGCGATCGAGTTCGATCTGGGTCAGCACGTTGTCGTGGCCAGTGCCCCGGCGGGGGTCGCGGTTTGTCTCTTCCACCAGTTCGGCGATCGTGGCGCGACCGTTGCCGACGACCCGAGCAGGTACGCGCTCTGCAACTGCCACAACCTTGCCACCGACTAATAAGACGCGATGGTCGCGTCCGCTGTAAAAGCGTTCGACAATCACTGCATGAGATTTGGACTCTGCCTGAGCTGAATCATAGGCTTCTTCGGCCTCCGCCAGGGAGTTGATATTGATGGTGATACCGCGACCGTGGTTGCCGTCGAGGGGCTTAAGCACGATCGGGAAGCCGCCTACATCGGCGATCGCCTGCTCCAGTTCATCCAAATAGTAAATTGTGGTGCCACGGGGCACAGGCACGCCAGCCTCTGCCAGCAAGCGCTTGGTGCCTTCCTTGTCGCTGGCTAGCTCCACCCCCAAAATGCCCGTGCCGCTGCTGAGGCTGGCCTGAATTCGCTTCTGGTATTCGCCATAGCCCAACTGAATCAGCGATCGCGTGCTGAGAGACATCCAGGGAATGCCGCGCGCTTCGGCCGCCTCGACGATATGCTCGGTGCTGGGCCCCAACGCCGCCTCTAGCGCCAGTTCCCGCAGGTCGTTCAGGTCTTGTTCTAGTTCATCTATGGGGTAGCTGCCCGTCTCCACAATGCTTTGGCAGAGCCGCACCGCTGCCCGCGCTGCATACCGTCCTGCCTGCTCGTCTTTGTACTCCATCACCACCTGATAGATGCCGGGGGTGGAGGTTTCGCGAGTACGCCCAAAGCCAACGGGCATTCCCGCTAGGGTTTGCAACTCCAGCGCCACATGCTCCACAATGTGCCCCATCATCGTGCCTTCCTGCACGCGGCTGAGGAACCCACCCCGACAGCCCGGTGAGCAGTAGTGTTCGACCAAGCTGGGCAGCAGCGTCACCAGCCCCTCATAAAATCCGGGGATTTCATTGGACGGGCGATCGGCCAAATCTTCGAGATCTAGCCGGATGATTACCAACTTGGGATATCGAATACTCCAATAGTTAGGGCCTCGCAACGTCTGCGTCTTGAGAATCTTCATAGCGCTGGATTCCGGGATAGAGTGCGGGTCGTAGAAGCACGATAGTCTAGTGTCAAGCGGGATAACAACGGCAAACTGTATTGTTTGAAACAGTTTTAAGTTTGTTTTAAACCGTCTATGCCAAGCCATGTGGGCAAATGGCTTGGCAAATGGCAGTTCTATAGAACGCCTGGCGACCAGATTCTCAGAAAATCTCCGCCTGAAAATAATGTTTTTGAAAAAAGCATTTTTATCGTGAAACCTGAGTGAACCTGTCTTGGTTCACAGGGTTTCAGTTCACGGGTTTCAGTTCACGGGTTTCAATTTACAGGGACTCAGCCCGCACTAGCTGGACTCGTGAGGTCTTAACTGGTGCGGTGAGGAGTGCTGCAAATTTTACATACGCTTGCCCTCTACACAGCAACTTAGCAGAGAAACGAGCGAAATAACTTGCCGATGTCGGGATTTCAGCGGAGATTTAAGACTTTTGGTGCAATACCACGCGCTTGTACAAATCGAAGCGATCGCCATGACTGAGAATATGCACCCGCAGGTTGTGAATGCTCAGCGGATCGTCAGTACCGGCATCGGGCTGGTTAGTAAAAGAAATGCTTTCTGGGTCGATCACCGTCACCGTGCCCTTGCCCAGCACCTCAAAGGTGCCGTTGCCCTGAAACATGGCGCAGGTGTCTTCATCAATGCCAATGCCCAGCTTTTCGGGATAGGCGGCGATCGCGCTCATCAGCCGCGCCATCCGATTGCGGTTATGAAAATGCTGATCCACAAGCACTTCTGGAATAATCCCCAGCCCGCTGGTCAGATCGACAAGCGATCGATTCGGCGGCTCACCGCTGCCACCCCCCGCGATCATGTGCTGCCCCATCACGGCGGCTCCAGCACTTGTACCCGCCAGCGTAATCTCGCCGAGCTGAGCGCGAATGCGGACTTTTTCCATAATCGGCGTATCCGACAGCAGCCCACACAGCCGCAGTTGGTCGCCTCCGGTCATAAACACGCCTGTACAGTCTTCCAAAAATGCTTGCCAGTCGGGATGGCTACCCTGATCGCGATCCTGGATATCAAAAATGGCGATCTCTTTCGCGCCCATATCCTGAAAAATCTCGCGGTAGCGGCTGCCAATCACCTCTGGCTCCCGCGACGCCGAGGGAATAATTGCAATTCGCGCATCTGTGCCGCGAGAACGATGAAAAAAGGTGCGGAGAATTTCACGACCATGAACTTTATCTTCGGCACCGCCGATGATCATGACTGCTGTTTCAGTAGACTGGGGCATCCGTTGACGCTGGAGGGTAGGATCAGGTTGGAACATCCGCTCAGAGGGCGGACGGCACGACACTAGCCGTTCTAATAATTTGCCAAGCCCGGTTTGAGTTTTACTCATGACTCAATTAAGATTCGCTGGCGAGTAGGACTCAAAGAAAAACAGCAAAGAAATCGACGTGCAGCGAAACAAGCGGTCAAGGCTGGAACGGCAGAACGAACAGGCAAAACAGGCAGAGCCGTGTGTTTGGGTAGATAGGTCAGTTGACGAAATTGACGAAATTTCAGTGTGGGGAGGTCGAAAAATCTGCCAGAAAACCCGCTAGTTAAATCAGCAAATTTAATGGAAATCAGTCTAGAGTCTAAGCGTAATTATTTAACCATACTCTCAAGCGTTTAACGGTAGTTTTTGCGCGAACCCCATCCTAGCTTCATCACAATTCCATAGGAGATAAGCAAAAAGGCCTAGCGCAAAAAACTCAGCACCAGGACTTGATCCCAAGACTTAGCGCTCAGAAGACCTGGCGCAAAGCTCCCGTTCTCGCGATTTTCCCCTGTCCTTTCTACACCCCATTCCCGCGTGCGTTTTGACCTGGTTACTCTATTTCCCGATTTTTTCACATCGCCGCTCCAGTCTGGGCTGCTCGGCAAAGCCCTGGCAAACCAGATTGCAACGGTGCATCTCACCAATCCCCGCGACTTTACGACTGACAAGCACCACAAGGTCGATGACGAACCTTACGGCGGCGGCGTGGGCATGCTGATGAAGCCAGAGCCGATTTTTGCGGCGGTAGAGTCGCTCCCTGTGCTGCCGCGCCGGGAAGTGCTGTTAATGACGCCGCAGGGCGAGCCGATGTGCCAGGCAATGTTTCAAGACCTCGCGACCTGTCGAGATCAGCTTGTGATGATCTGTGGACATTACGAAGGTGTAGACGAGCGGGTGCTGCACCTGGTGACGCGAGAGGTGTCGTTGGGGGACTTTGTGCTCACCTGCGGCGAGATTCCGGCGCTAGCGCTGCTGAATGGCGTCATCCGTCTGCTGCCGGGGACGGTGGGCAAGGTGGAGTCTCTCAAGCTGGAAAGCTTTGAAGACGGGCTATTGGACTATCCGCAATATACGCGCCCGGCAGAATTTCGCGGGTGGGGCGTGCCAGATGTGCTGCTGTCGGGCAATCATCAGGCGATCGCCCGCTGGCGGCATGAGCAGCAGCTCGATCGGACACAGAAACGCCGCCCTGACCTTTGGCAGGCATGGCAAGATCGGCAAAAGCAGTCCTTTCGCGAAGAGCCTGAGTAGAACGCGAAATGGCATTGCTTCAGGTCGGCATTGCTTCAGGTCGGCATTGCTTCAGGTCGGCATTGCTTCAGGTCGGCATTGCTTCAGGTCGGCATTGCTTCAGGCCGGTATTCTCAGGATTCAGCAAAAAATTAAGACGGGCTGTAGTGATCAATCACGAGCGCAGCCAGAACCGCAAAGGCGGTGATACTGAGGGCGATCGCCGGATGTTGTCCCTGGCTGATCGCAAATGTGGTCACAGCGCCCGCACCCAAAGCCGCAGTAATGGCAGCGCTAACCCAGTCTTTCTTGGTGTTCTTATCGTACATTTAGCTAAACCGAACGATGAGGTTTGATGGTGTTATTCGATACCCATCAAGCTACCATTCTGGCTTTGGGTTGCCGCTGGAAAACTGGGATTTTGTAACCAAGATTTAGTTTTGAATATGTTTCTTTACGTTTGCGGCGTTTCTCTGGGATCAGGGTGGTGCCTGGGTGCGGTTGTGGCGCAGGGGGCAGAGCTGCAACACTTGGGGTTCAGGCTGAGCAAATTTCCATTCCCTAAACTATCTGCTTGGCGCGATACAACGCTTCGGCGACCCGCTTGAGGCGGCGGAGCTGCGCCTGCATGTCTTGCCGAGTCCACTCTGCCGCGAACGTATTAAAACCATAGCGGACAACCGGGTTGGGAATGCGAAACTCGAAGCGGTTGACCAGGGTCGTGCCCGTTGAGGTGGGCTGACATTCCCAGCGATCGCGCCCCTGAAAAAATCCCTGAAACTCCCAGACAATCAGCCCCGGTTCCCGCTCTACTACCGTGCTGTCAAGGGCAGGCTGCACCAGGGGCGTCTGGATCAGAAATCGACTCTTGCCGCCGATCTCGGTACTCCAAATTCCCACTGGCTCACAGCGCAGCGCCGGATTGAGCCAGCGATGCATCAGTTCCAGATCTGTGAGGCACTGCTCCACGGCCGTCGCGCTGGCGCTGATTTGAATGGATTGCTCAAAGATCTGGGAATCAGGCATTTTGGGGAGTGATGGGGTGATGGGGTGTCAGGGTGATGAGGTGTCAGGGTGACGGGGTAATGACGATTTGGAGTGATTGGCTCATTGATCCAATATTCCAACGCTCCAACACCCCACCACTCCAGCACCTAACTCCGTCCCTCTAGCTTTGCTTGTAGCTCATCCTTAATGCGGCTCATGATCGAGGTTTCGTCGAGGGAGTCCAGAATTTCGCTGACCACGGTTTTTAGACCATTGGGGCCCCAGGATGCGCCGTTGGCAAGGTAGCTTTTGGTGAGCTGCCCGATAACGTAGGTGGAGATGCCTGCGACGCCGGCCTGAGCGATCGCCACAGAGGCATAGGGCAACACGGACGCGCCACCCGTAGCCGGAGCGGCTGCCCCCAGCAGGCTTTTCAGCGACCCCAGGCCCAGCGTCAGCAGCAGGTCGCTGGCGGTGACGCTGCCCAGCCCGATCGCCATTTTTTGCAGCAGCATCAGCGCATTTTGCTGGGTCATGGGAATGCCGTAGAGTCGCGACAGCGTGATGATTAGAGCAATTTCAATCACCGCGCCGCCGAGCAAATCTAGCACTGTGATCGGGTTGAGGGCGATCGCCACACTCTTGGTCATGACGCCCTGCCAGATTACGTCGTCGGCGCTGCGATCGCGAATTTCGAGCTTGCGCTGGAGCAGGCGATCGCTCACGTCATCGGCATACAGCATCGTATTCAGCGCCACCAGCGACTTGCCCTCGCGATGCAAGATTTCCAGGATTTTCAGCTTCAGGTCGTCCACCTGGGGCGGATCAGGTGCTCGCCGCAGGGCAAGCTGTCCGTCTGCTTGGCGCACTGCCGTCGTGGTCAGCGGTGAGGCGGCTGCCATGACAATTTCCTGGGGCGACAGCAGTTCCCGCACCCGCTGGTCGCGAATGGTCTGGTAAATGGCCTGGCGATCGGCCTCAGGATACTGATCCACTTTGTTGAACACCAGCAGCATCGGTTTTGCCGCCTGCCGCAGCGCCGACAGCGCCTCATATTCCACCCGGGTAATGTCGCCCGACACGACAAACAGAATGAGATCTGCCTGCTGGGCAATTTGCTGGGCGAGCTGCTCGCGCCCTTCGCCGTCCACTTCATCAATGCCCGGTGTGTCAATCAGTTCCACCTGCGACTGGCCCGTCCCCGGCAGCGACACGCGGAGTACGTCTTGCGAACTGCCGGCGATCGCCTCCTGGCGAATCTCCCAGTTAGCCGCCTGCACCACCTGCGTCACGCCATGCACTGGCCCGGTTTCAAACACCGCCTGCCCCAATAGCGCATTCAGCAGCGACGACTTGCCTCGACCCACCATGCCAAATACCGCAATTTGCACCACCATGCGGTCGAGCTTGTGCATCAGCGTTTGCAGGCTGGTGAGTTCTGTCTCCAGCCCCGATCGCTCGCGGGGTGTCAAGTCCAACCCGTTTACCAGATCACGCAGCACGTCCTGCGCCTGGCAATAGGTCAGGTCAGCCTGAATTTCCCGAAAGCTAGCGATCGCCTCGTCTAGTTCCTGATTTAGCGCAGCAGCCGTCGCAGGCGATCGCTCAACGATCTCTTTAAGGTGATTTGTGTAGGAATCGCCTCCCCTAGGACGATTCCCGCGTTCTGGTGTTCCAAAATCCGTCAAAGCCAACCTCCTGCTAAACCTCGGCCGCTCTGGCCCCGCCCTGCTGCTCAAATCCTGGTAGGCAACCCCTTTTCTAATCCTAACCACTTCCCCCAAAGCCTGTCCCTGACCTGAGCAGGAAAAGAAGTTGGGCAAAACGCCAAAAAAACGCGCTCAGTGTTGAGCGCGTTAAATAACCAAAACCACGGCTGATCAGGAGAGTGCTTCTAAATAATCGCGGACGCGGTTGCGGCGCTTGGGCTGACGCAGCTTTTGCAGCGCCTTAGCCTCAATCTGGCGCACCCGCTCACGCGACAGATCCAGCGCCCGACCAATTTCCGCCAGAGAATAGGGCTGTCCGTCGCCTAGCCCAAAGCGCATTTGGATCACGTCCCGCTCGCGGCTGGTCAAGTCGGTGAGCAATTGCTGCAAGTCACGGATCAAGGACTCCCGCATCAGCAGCTCTTCGGGCGACGCACCTTCGGTTTCCAGCAGGTCGCCCAGTTCTGTATCGCGCTCCTTGCCCACTTTGGTTTCTAGAGACACGGCGCGGGGAACACGCTGCAACACCTCACGTACTTGCGGCGCGGTCATGTCAAGTTCGGCAGCGATGTCTTCGTAGGTGGCGGTGCGCCCTTTTTCCTGGGAGACTTTGCGCTGCGCTTTCTTGATTTTGTTGAGCTTTTCGGTAATGTGAACCGGCAGGCGGATAATGCGGCTCTGGGTGGCGATCGCCCGCGTAATGCCCTGGCGAATCCACCAATAAGCATAGGTGCTAAAGCGATAGCCCTTGGTCGGATCAAACTTTTCCACCGCCCGCTCCAGGCCCAACGTGCCCTCCTGGATCAAGTCCAGCAGTTCCAGCCCGCGATTCTGATATTTCTTAGCAACCGACACCACCAGCCGCAGGTTGGCTTTGATCATGTGATCTTTCGCGCTTAGCCCTTCCGACTGCACGATCTCCAGCTCAGCAACCGGGCGCTGCACCAAATCAGCCCAGTGCCGCTTGCCCTGGGCCAGCAAAGGTTTCAAATCTGCCACCGCAATGCCAGCCGTCTCCGCCCAGCGCTCTAGCGAGGGCCGATGACCCAGCATCGACGCCAGTCGGTCTTGAGTTTCAATGATTTGCAGATAGCGCTGAAGCACCTCATCGCCTTGCTCAGCGGCCTTGTGGCAAGCCTCTAGCAAAGACATGTAGCGCTGCACCTTCTGAGCTTCCGAGACTTCTTCATCGCGCCCCAGCAGCCGCACCCGCCCAATTTCTTGTAAATAGAGCCTCACGAGGTCTGTCGTGCGCCGTCCTGCCGTGGCGTTCTTGCCGGCTGCGGCAGCCCCATACTCCATTTCCAAGCCTGCCAATTCCTCGGTGAGCTGTGCTTCAAAATCATCTTCCTGAGGCCTAACAGCACCAGTTTGAATCTCAAAGCCATTCGAGGAGTCGTTGTATTCCGCCTCAGCGGAGAAAGATCTTGCTGGCATAGTACTCGTCTCAGTTGCTCCAGGTAACAAGGGGCTCTTTCACTGCTTACCGATAGTGTTCCCGGTATTCAGGACTAACTCATCAGGACTGAAAAAGAATATTCAGGTTCCATCCAGGTTCCATCCAGGTTCCATCCAGGTTCCATCCAGGTTCCATCCAGGTTCCATCCAGGTTCCATCCAGG
>RFIF01000469.1 GCA_003695655.1 Cyanobacteria bacterium J069 | reverse complement strand
GGTTAGGGAGAGGCTTGGGCTTGGCAGTAGGTGTTGACTTCATCTACGAGCGGACTTTCCTGGTTGGCGGCGGCTAGAAAGTCTTGATGGGCGGCTCTGGCGGCTTCAAAGTTTTCTTGCTGAAGTTCGACCGACACTTGGCGGGCTGTGGTGGCGATCTGGTCATACATGGTCAGCAGCCTGTCTTTGTAGGCGTTGAGCTGCGGGTCGCTGAGGTTGACAGCGGTAACGGCTGTTTTGCCCTGCTCAAACCGCTCGGCCACTGCCAAAAATGCTTTGTCGTTGGGCTGGCTGTTGGCGCGCACGATGGATTGCACATCGGCGACGGTGCTGTTGACTTCTTGCGAGAGCCGATTGCACTGCGTCAGTTTACCTTCGCTACAGCTTGTGAGCAGCGTGGCGATCGCCAGCCCCATGCCCCAGACCCAGCGGCGATCGCGGCGGGCGACCGGCTGCGATGGCACCTTTAAAGTTGCTAATGAAGTGGGTGATGAAACCAGCAATTTTGAAATCAGCTCTGACATTGGCTCCGGCGTTAGCTCTAGTAAGGGCAGTCCGGCCTGATGATAACAAGCTCATCCCACCCTTAGCATCCCCACATTGCCCTGTGCAGGCTGGCTGGTATTGAGAAACACGCAGCGTTTTGAGGGCTGCACCGATCAACCCTCCTGCGATGAATATGCCGCAACGATTTTTCTAAAAGTTGTCTGAAATTTCAGTGTATCGTTCTGTAGCTAACTGACTCAGAGGACGAGCACCGGAGGCGATCGCTCCGACCAACAATCAGACAAACAATCAAAATATCTTGCTCCCGTGCTTACAGCAGCTCAAAGAACCCGTCATCCAGCTCATAACCCAGCATCTGGGTCATGAACTTGAGGCGCGTCGGGCTAATTCCCCCGTGCTGCCGCATCCAGTCAGCCACCGCAAAAATCTTGCTCATCACAAACAGCTCCAGCGCCTCTGGATTAAACCGGATGCCCTCGGTGCGACTAAACTCATGTGGCACCAGCATCGCTGCATAGCGCCCCAGCTCACCCGCTTCCCAATCCAGCAGCAGCGGCAGCCAGGGATAACAGGCGTCTAGCCGCACAAACCACAGGCGCACTTCTGGGATTTCAGACAGCTCTCGCGGGTCGTCGGCCTCGCGGGGAAAGTCAATCTGAAACTGAAGCTGGAGGTCTGGCTGGCTGGCGGTGCTGGGCTGTGGGGCGAGCCAGGGAGCGATCGCCGCTGTGGCAGGGGCAAGATCCAGACGGGCAAGCTGATCAGCGGTCACAGTGAGAACAGTCGTCATACGGCAGGCGATCGCAAGAAAATACAAGCAAGAAAATACGAGCAGACCAACACAATACAGACCAACACAAGCAAAAAAACACGACGAGTATCGTTACTACCAGCCTAGAGCAGCATTGACCTCGCGATGCGCTAATTCTTAAACCCTGTGGTTTTAGCCGGGCTGCTATTCTTGCAGCTATTCTTGCAGCGGGCGATATTCCGCTGGTGGAAACAGGAGCGGCGCGCTCGACACTTCCCCCAGCTTGACAGAGGATAGCAGGCTGGCCCAGTCGGCCATCAGCGCCGCATCGTCAGGGTTGGCAGCCCGCAGCGCACCCAGCGCGGTAACAGTGTCTGGCCAAAAGCCTGAGCGGGCATAGAGGGCGGGCAGTTCCTGCGGGGCGCTGCGATTTAGCCGGAGTGAGAGGCTGCTATTCGGCTCGACCCGCTGAAGCCAGCCGTCGGTGAGTGCGTCTCCAGAGCGATCGCCCGTTGGGTCACACTGCAACTGAAACACCCAGTGATAAAGCCGCCCGGCGGCTAGCGGCTGGAGCGGAATGCCGATTACGCCAGGCTGCTCTGGTAGCGGAACGATGTATTCATAAAGCACCTCTTCTACCGTACGTCCGGATGCAGTATCGGTGGCGATCGCCATCGTCAGCCGGGCCTGTCGCGCCACGGTGGGCGGCACATAGACAAACACCGTGGGGCTTTCTGAAACCGTTTGTTCGACGTTGATTTTGCCTTGGGCGGCGGCGTCGGGATCAGTCGGCGGCACAATCGGCAGCAGCTTGAATGCTGTCGCTCCGTCGGGGCTGCACGCTTGCCCGCCCCGTGTAATGCCGCCAATGCGGTTGCGGGCTGGGCGCGACGGCCGCACGCCAAACCCCAACTGTGCCACCTGCATCCTGCGGCCAGGCAGCGGGCTGGGCAATTCGCTGGGCCAGGAATGAGGCGATCGACCGGGTAGCAAGCTGGGCGACAGGCTGGGCACAGCCAGTGGCGTTGGGGCGATCGCCCATGACTGAGCGCCGTCCCCGCAGACGACGCCCGCTCCCAATAGCGCCATCAGTAATGTTGGTCTTGATAAAGAAATCCGCATTTTATCTATGATTTCATACGGGAAAGGTCAATCGCTGTGATCCAGTCAGCCCTATTCTGCCAAAGTTTACCGACTCAATTCGATAATTCTTTGCTGAGAATCTGCCGAAACCCGGATAAAAGCTGGATAATCTGCCACAAAAGCTTTACAGTCCAGAATTGAGCCGACCGACCTATCTATTATTTTCATCTACGTTGAGAGGGGCTACAACAGCGATGCAACTGATTCCACTTGCCGTCAACGGTACGCTCATGCGAGGGCTGGCGCTAAACGGCAACCTCCTGGCAGTCGGGGCAAACTTTTTGCGCGAAGCCCATACAGAACCTGCTTATCGCCTGTGGTCAATTGGCGATCGCCATCCGGCCATGCTGCGTGTGCAGACGGGTGGCCGGGCGATCGCTGTGGAGATCTGGGCGGTGCCGCTCGACGGGCTGGGCAAAATCTTGCTCCAGGAACCCCCCGGACTCTGTATTGGCCGGCTCAAACTTGACGATGGCGAAGAAGTGTTGGGTGTGCTGGGCGAGCCTTACCTCTGTGAGGGGGAGCGGGAGATTACGGAGTTGGTGTCGCAGTCGGACCCCGAAACGCCGTAGGGTTGCAGGGAGGTGGAATAAGCCCAGGGGCCGGCTTCGGTGGGGTCGTTGC
>RFIF01000468.1 GCA_003695655.1 Cyanobacteria bacterium J069 | reverse complement strand
GCTGCCCAGCACAAACAGCCCAATCATAGTGACAGCGTTCCACAGACTGTGCAGCAAGATCGGGGCGAGCAGATTGCGCGATCGCGTGTAGACAATGCCCAGAATTGCGCCGAGGGTGGCCAGCGGGGCGACTTCCGACAGGCTGAGGTGGGCGACGGCAAACAGCAGGCTGCTGAGGGCGATCGCCCCCCACACGGGCATATAGCGCGTCAGCGACGGCAGCAAAAAGCCGCGAAACAGCGTTTCTTCAAAGATGGGAGCGGCGACGGCTGCGGTAAACAGAAACATGCCCAGCGACACCGGGTCGCCTTCTTCGAGCACGATTTGCAGCAGCGGGTTGCTGCCGCCCTGCCCCTGCCAGATTTGCTGATTCACCAGCGAGACGCCAATCATCAGCGGCAGCGCCACTAGGTAGCCGCCCAAGCCCCACAGCGGCCAGCGACTGGCCACGCGATATTGAAACCAGTCCTTGGGCAGGGGAAACCACTGGCGCAGAGACAGATACAGCACCAACAGCCCCGACCCCGCCATGAGGAGGTAATAAATCAGCGCGTAGGCGGCCTTGGCGCGGGTGCCTAGGGCGGCCAGTCCAGGACTTAGTGCGCCCACAATTAGCGGCGCAACCACCTGCCCCGCTAGAAAAAAGCCGACGATTAGCACCTGCCAGATGATCTCCCAGTCCCACGGCACCTGCCACGGCACCTCGCCGTTGAGCGCCAGGATTGACTGCTTGCCCTGCGTCAGCCGCTGGGCGATGAGAAAAATCAGGAGTCCGGCTCCGGCGATCGCCCCCACTACTGGCACCGTGCCCACCAGTGCCAGTTTAAATAGAGTGCCCTGGGCGATCGCCGCTTCCTCTGCTTGCAGCGTGTTCAGCGCCTCAGTCCGCTGCTGCAAGCCATACAGCCGCGCCAGCGCCGCATAGCGAAACCAGCCGTCCAAATTTTTCTGAATCTGCGCTTCTGCATCGGGCACAATTCGGGGCGGCTCGTTCCACAGTCCCGTCAGGGTTTTGGCGGTTGCCGCCGCAGGATTGTCAGCAGTGGTCGCGGCTTGGGCTAGGGTGTCCCAGGTTTGTTGGGCGGCTGCCAACTCGTCCTGCTCTGCCTGCAAAATACCAATCCTGAGATCGAGCTGATCGATGAGCGATCGCTGCTGCTGGAGGGCAGTTGTCAGGCGGGTGGCCGAAGAATCAACCGTGCGCGAAGGAATGGGGCGCGGGGACGGGGTGCTGGCTACGTTTGGGCTGCCAGGTTCGCCCGCTGCCGGAGCCACTTCTTGCAGGCGGGACTCTAGCTTTTCTAGATCGCTCTGTGCGGCTTTACGAACCGTTTGATATTGCTCTAATGCCGTTTTGAGCGGAGTTTCGCCCAGCAGCGCCTTTTGCAGAGACGCGCCGCCTTCAGCGGTCATGCCCTCTGCCGAGGCGGCCGCGTGCAGCAGCAGATTGGTCTGATAAAGCTGCAACCGATTGGTAATTTGCGGCTCCTGGAAGCTACTCCAAAGCGAACCGCCCACCAAAATCGCCACAAACAGCGTCAATACACCGAGAATCCATCGCTTTAGGGTCATGCCTGTTGGAAACTTACTGAACCGCTCAAAAAATGCTCAGGGGAATCTGCAAAATGAACGCAAGCTGCCAGGATTCCCCATTCATCGCAGCATTCCCCGGCATTATCTCACTGTTCTTCTGATCGCGGGGATGGGGGGCGGAGAATTGGCTGGTTAGATTAGGGATTTTGGATTGGGGCTTTTGGATTAGGGCTTTTGGATTAGGGCTTTTGGATTGCTGGGAGGTGGGGGATGGGAGTTGGGCACTGAGCAGCGTCCTGGTAATCTCTCCCGGATTCGTCAGACAAACGGGTTAGAATGCTCCTATTTGCGGGTGAGGGTGGCCCAATCGGCGGCGCATGGCCGCAGCGGAGGGCGGGATCAAGAGTGAAAGCCCAGTGGCAACCCCAGCGGCGATCGCCCGCTCACATGCCCTGTTAAACTGCCCAGCCTTACCAAAAGCACTCATCTAAAGCGCTTAGCGCTTTCAGACACTTGCATCTCACTTCTATTCACACACGGAGGACACGGCCCTGGCTACTCGCGTCATTCTGGTGCGCCACGGCATCAGCACTTACAACACCCTGCGTCGGGTTCAGGGCCATTTTGACCAGTCCACGCTGACAGATGAAGGGCGTGAAGCGGCCCGCCTGACGGGTTTGTCGCTGCGGGGGCTGCCCTTTGCGGCGGCCTACGCCAGTCCGCTCCAGCGGGCGCGGGAAACGGCCGAAATCATTAGCGCCCAGCTCGACAATCCGCCAGTTCTTCAGTTTCGAGACACGCTGAAGGAAATCAACATGGTGGAGTGGGAAGGGCTGCCCTTTGACGAGGTGAAAGCCAATTTCCCGGAATCCTATCGCCACTGGCAGCAGGAGCCAGAAAAGCTGAAGATGACGATGACCACGCCAGCGGGCGCAACGGAATTTTTTCCGGTGGTGGATTTATATCGTCAGGCGGAGCAGTTTTGGCGCGACACGCTGCCCCAGCACGACGGCGAAACGATTTTGCTCGTCGCCCACAGCGGCATCAACCGGGCGCTGATTGGCACAGCCGTCGGATTAGGGCCGGCGGACTATCACGCGCTGTATCAGTCCAATTGCGGCATCAGCGTGCTGAATTTTGCCGATGGGTTTGGCAGCCCGGTGCAGTTGGAATCGGTGAATTTGGTGGATCACCTGGGCCAGCCGCTGCCGGACGTGCGGGGCAACCATCGCGGGCCGCGGCTGCTGCTGGTGCGCCACGGCGAAACGGACTGGAATCGCGAAAAGCGCTTTCAGGGACAAATCGACGTGCCCCTGAATGAGAACGGGCGCGTCCAGGGCGAAAAAGCGGCTTTCTTTCTCAAAGATGTGCCGATCGATCGCGCTGTCACCAGCCCTATGCTGCGGCCCAAGGAAACCGCTGAGCTGATTCTGCAATTTCATCCAGACGTTGCCCTGGAGATGGACGATCGCCTTAAGGAGATTAGCCACGGCCTGTGGGAAGGCAAGCTGGAGGAAGAAATTCAGGAGGTCTACGCCGATGAACTGGCTGCCTGGAAGGTGACGCCGGAAACGGTGCAGATGCCTGCTGGCGAAAACCTGGCGCAGGTGTGGGAGCGGGCGATCGCCGCCTGGAACGAGATTGTCGCTAGTGCGCCGAGCGATTCGCGCAGCGATCCCTCCGGGAATCGCCCCACGACGATTCTCGTCGTCGCCCATGATGCCGTGAACAAAGCGATTCTCAGTGGACTGATGGGCTGGGGGCCGGAGCAGTTTTGGGTGTTTAAGCAGGGCAATGGCGCAGTCACGGTGATTGACTATCCGCGCGGTGCAGCAGGGCGACCGATTCTGCAATCGCTCAACATTACCACCCACCTGGGCAGCGGCGTTCTCGATAAAACGGCTGCTGGAGCGCTTTAGAGGGGCTATGGCGAGTGAATTGTTCCGTCAGGTCAGGCTGCTCGATCCGGTGTCGGAGACGGATCGAGTGGTGGATGTGTGGATTGAGGCGGGCGGGGTGCGGGCGATTCGTGAAGCAGCCCCTACGGGAATCGCCGAGCGGCTAAACCCGTCTGACTCTGACTGTGATGTGACCGTGACGGATGGTGCGGGTCTGGTGCTGGGGCCGGGGCTGGTGGATCTCTATAGCCATTCCGGGGAGCCGGGCTACGAATCGCGGGAAACGCTGGCGTCACTGCATCAGGCGGCGCGGGCGGGCGGCTTTGTGCGGGTGCTGCTGCTGCCTGATACTGCTCCGGCGATCGCCACGCCTGCCGATGTGGACTGGATTGGGCAGCACGCCCCAGCCGGATTGCCCCGACTGCAACCGTGGGGTGCCCTAACGCGAGATGCCAAGGGCGACCAGATGACGGAGCTGGGCGAATTGGCGAATACGGGCATCGCGGGTTTTGCCGACGGGCGACCGATTCGCCATTGGGGGCTGCTGCGGCGATCGCTCGAATATGCCCAGGCGCTGAACCGGCCGATCGCCCTCTGGTGCTGTGACGAGACCTTGCGGGGCAATGGCGTGATGCGCGATGGCCCAGATGCGATACGGTTTGGCTTGCCGGGTGCGCCAGCGATCGCCGAAACCGCGCCCCTGGCGGCCCTGCTGGAATGCGTCGCCCAAATCGGCACGCCCGTCCACCTGATGCGCGTCTCCACCGCCCGCAGTGTTGAACTGATCGCCCAAGCCAAAGCCAGCGGTTTGCCCATTACCGCCAGCACCACCTGGCACCACCTGCTGCTGAATACCCAGGCGGTCGGCAGCTATGACCCCAACCTGCGGCTGGAGCCGCCTTTGGGCACACCGGCAGATCAGGCGGCGCTGATCGAAGCTGTGCGCGATGGCGTGCTGGAGGCGATCGCCATCGACCACAGCCCTTATACCTACGAAGAAAAAACCGTCCCCTTTGCTGAAGCGCCGCCGGGGGCGATCGGGCTAGAGCTGGCGCTGCCACTGCTCTGGCAGCAGTTGGTAGAACCTGGACACTTATCGGCGCTGACGCTCTGGCGGGCGCTGAGTACGAATCCCCTGCGATGTTTGGCAGAAGAGCCAGCGGCGATTACCCCTGATACTCCTGCCAACCTCACCCTGTTTGATCCGCGCCCGCTGTGGAAAGTGACCGGACAATCGCTCCAGTCCCGCGCCGCCAATACGCCCTGGCTGGGCGAAGAAATTCAGGGGCGGGTGGTGCAGGTCATCGGTTCTCGGTGATTGGCGCGAATCCTGGATTGCCGTCCTGGTCTGCCGCCAGGCTCTGATCCGAAGTCAGTCATTCACTTACTTCCTGATCATCCCTGGCTCTCTGACGGGCGATCGCCGCAACGCCATAGTGCCCTAATCTGCACTGGTCAGCGCCGTTGCCCGCGCCCGAAACCCAGCCCGATTCAGCGCAGTCACGGCTGCTTGATAATCCTGTACGCGGAACTGATTCCCCAGCCGCACCATTTCCCGCCGATGCTGACTGGTGATGATCGCCACAACTGGCGTTTTGCAATGGTCTTCGTCGCCCCGGCTCTTGAGGATCACCTCGCGCAGGGTGTTTTGCTGCACAATGTCGCCGGCCATCTGAGCGTCCAGTTCCACCATCACAAGCTGCACGTCTTCCACTGGCTCCACGTCTTCGATGATTAGCTGGCTGCGATCGTCGCGCTTATCCACCTTGCCCCAAATCATCAGCCGTGCATCCTGCACAATCAGGCTACCAATGCGGGCAAAAGATTTGGGAAAGACCACGGCTTCCGAGTGTCCCGTCAGGTCTTCCAACTGCACAATGGCCATGCGATCGCCCTTCTTCGTCACCACGGGTTTCACGCCCGTCAGCATGACAATCGCACTAATGCTTGTGCCCTCTGGCTGCGCTTCCAAATTGCTCAGGTTAATCGGAGCCAGAATTCTCGCCGCCTCTCGAATATTCTTCAGCGGGTGATCCGACACATAGAAGCCCAGCAGCTCTTTCTCCAGCTTCAGCCGCTCCTGCTGCGGAAAATCCTCCACCGCCGGAGACTTGGGAGCCGCCTCGAAGCTGCCCGCCGCCTCGCTAACGCCAACCCCGCCCAGCATGTCGAACAAATTGCCCTGGCCGATCGCCCGATCCTTCGCGCGAGACTGGGCCCAGTCCACGACCAGTTCCAGGTCGTTTACCAACTGGCGACGGTTTGTCTCGATACAGTCCAGCGCCCCACACTGGATCAGCGCTTCCAGCGCCCGACGGTTCACTGCGCGCGGGTCGATGCGGCTGCACAGATCGCCCAGCGACTTAAACGGGCCGTCTGCCTCCCGCGCTTGCAAAATGTTGTCGATCGCCCCTGCACCCACGTTCCGCACTGCCGACAGCCCAAACAAAATGCTGTGCTCCAGCGGCGTAAAGTCCACGCCCGATCGGTTGATGTCCGGCGGCTCCACGGTGATGCCCATCATCGTGCAGGAGGAAATGTACTTCTGCACCTTGTCCTGGTCGTCGCTGTTGGCCGTCAGCAGCGCCGCCATGTATTCCACGGGGTAATTCGCCTTCAGATACGCCGTCTGAAAGGTGACGTAGCCATAGGCCGTCGAGTGCGACTTGTTAAAGCAATACTCGGCAAATTTCACCATCTGCTCGAACAGATCCGCTGCCACTTTCTTGGGCACGCCGTTCTTCTCTGCGCCTTCGGTGAAGATGCTCTGGTGCTTCTCCATTTCCTCCTTTTTCTTCTTGCCCATCGCCCGCCGCAGCAGGTCGGCTTGCCCCAGCGAATAGCCGCCCATATCCTGCGCGATTTTCATGATCTGCTCCTGGTAAACCATGATGCCGTAGGTCTCATTCAGGATGGAGGTGAGCAGTTCATGTTCATACTCGATGCGTTCGCGGCCGTGCTTGCGGTTGATAAACTTAGGAATTAGCCCTGCATCCAGCGGCCCCGGACGGTACAGCGCCAGCACCGAGGAAATGTCTTCCAAACCCGACGGCTTCAGGTCGCGCACGATCTGGCGCATCCCCGACGATTCCAACTGGAAGATGCCCTCCAATTCGCCCCGCGCCAGCAGTTGGTAGGTGGCCGGATCGTCCATCGGCAGGTTGTCCAGATCGACCTGGATGCCGTGGGTTTTGCCGATCAGATCGACGGCTTTTTGGATCATCGTCAGGTTCTTCAGCCCCAGGAAGTCCATCTTCAGCAGCCCCAGTAGCTCGATGTCTTCCATCGGATATTGGGTGGTGACGCCGCCTTCCTTGCTACGTTCCAGCGGCACCACTTCATCCAGCGGGTCAGCAGAAATCACCACGCCCGCCGCATGGACGCCCGTTGATTTGTTGGTGCCCTCGATCCGCATGGCCATATCCAGCCAGCGGCGATAGGTGATGGGCGGCTCGCTGCCAGGCACCACGGCGTTGCTGTCATACTTTTCTTTAAATTCCGGCGCGGGTGTCTCGTCGGAGATCATCATCTTCAGCTTGGCGGGCTTGCCGCGCACGACGGGAATCATCTTCGCCATCTTGTCGGATTCGCCGTAGGGAATGTCCAGCACCCGCGCCACGTCCTTCAGCACGGCCTTGGAGGTCATGCGGTTGTAGGTGATGATCTGCGCCACGCGATCGGTGCCGTATTTCTCGGTGACATACTGGATCACCTCGCCCCGCCGCTCGATGCAGAAGTCCGTATCAATATCCGGCATGGATTTGCGTTCGGGGTTGAGAAAACGCTCGAACAGCAGACCGTGATGCACCGGGTCGATATTGGTAATGCCTAGCGCGTAGGCCACCAGCGACCCCGCTGCCGAACCGCGCCCCGGCCCGACCGGAATGCCGTTGTCCCGCGCAAACTTGATATAGTCCCACACCACCAAGAAGTAGCCGTCGAAGCCCATGCGGTGCATCATTTGCAGCTCGTATTCCAGCCGCTCCTGATAGGTCTGGGGTACTTCGTCGTAGCTGGCAAGCTGGAGCCGATCGATCAGCCCGGCGCGGGTGGTTTCCTCAAAGTACACATCGGCGGTGTAGCCTGCGGGCACAGGATAGTTGGGAATGCGCGGTTCCCCCAAAATTTTGTAGCCCTCGACCTTGTCGGCGACTTCGAGCGTGTGGGCGATCGCCTCTTCCACCACATCCGGCGTTAGGTGGTCGCGAAACAGCATCCGCATCTCATCGGCAGACTTCAGGTATTCCGTGCCGGTATAGCGCAGCCGCTTTTCCTCGATGATGGATTTGCCCGTCTGGATGCATAGCAGCGCGTCGTGGGCTTCTACGTCGTAGCAGGAGATGTAGTGAGAATCGTTGGTGCAGACGAGCTTGATATCCAGCTCGCGGGCAATGCGGACGATTTCGGGATTGACGATGCGCTCCTCTTGCAGCCCATGATCCTGAATTTCCAGGTAATAGTCGTCGCCAAATACATCTTTGTACCACTGGGCGACGCGGCGGGCCACATCCGGGCGACCCTGCATAATGGCTTGGGGCACTTCGCCGCCGAGACAGGCACTAGTAACGATCAGCCCGTCTTTGTACTGCTCTAGCAGTTCCTTGTTGATGCAGGGGCGCGAGAAGATCCCTTTACCCTGCACGCCCTGAAGGTGAGAAATGGTGGTGAGCTTGACCAGGTTTTTGTAGCCTTGGGTGTTCTTGGCGAGGACGACCTGGTGATAGCGGGGGCGACGCTCTTGCTTGGTGATGTCCCCGTTGATCACGTACATCTCATTGCCGATGATCGGCTTGATGACGTTGTCCCGTTTTTTGCACACCTTGAGGATTTCGATTGCGCCGTACATGACGCCGTGATCCGTCAGGGCGATCGCCGGCATCCCTAGCTCAATCGCCCGATCCACCAGCTGATCCAACTGACTCGCGCCGTCTAGCAGGCTATAGTCGCTGTGAATGTGCAGACCCACGAAAGACATAACTCAAACCACAAACAGGGCTGAGCATCAGATTAACACCATCCCTGGGTTTTGAAGCGCAATTCTTGTAACTAAAACTCCACATATGGAGTCTGCCTAAAGCCTGTCTACAAAAAATCTGAAATCGCGCCAAACCGAGTTCTGGAAAAGAGATACAAGCAATTTTATAGTACTAAAGTATCAAAAAATAGCGGCGTTTAGCTTAAAAATTCTCTCCGGTTTTCCGCTTTCGCCGCGCCAGCCTTTAGGATTAGGATTCAACCAGACCTTTTCGCTGCGCCGCCCATGACCGTCGAACAGCGTCTCGAAGATATTGACCTGCGGGTTGCTCGTCTGTCTCAGGAAAACCAGGAACTTCATCGCCAGGAAATGCAGGCGATCGCCGCCCTGCGAGAATCAATCGATGCGATGGGCGATCGCCTGGAAGCCAATATCAACGCCATGGGCGATCGCCTAGACGCCAGCATTGACCGCATGGGCGATCGCCTGGAAGCCAATATCAACGCCATGGGCGATCGCCTGGAGACACAGCTCCGCAATTACGAGCAGACCTACCAGGCGGAAATGGCGGAGAGTCGGCGGCTGTTTGAGGAGCGCATGGAGCGGAGTCGGCGGGAACAGGAAGAGAGCGATCGCCAGTTTCACGCCCGCATGGATCGGGTTGGCGAAAGGCTAGACATGATTACGGAGCAAATGGCCTACTTTACCGAAGCGATGACCGACCTGCGGCTGTCGATGCAGGAATCTATTCGCAAAACCGATCAGGTGATGGCGGCCCAGGAGCGCACGGTCGATCGGCTGATTGGCATTGTGGAAACCATGATGCAGCAGCGGTCTTGAGCAGCCCAAAGTCTGAGGCTCAGAGACGGCGCACAGGTTTGCGTTTTCGCCACAGGCTCAGGTTGAAATGCTTAAGTGAGCTGGGCATCGTAGCCGAGTTCCACAATGCGATCGCCCTCCAGCCGAAACCACAGCGCCGCCGCGTAGTCGATCGGTGCGCCGTAGAAAATCATCGTTGCGCCATTTTCTTCATGCACTCCGGCGGGTGGGCCGTAGGCGGCCAAGAGCGCCTGCCGCGAATCGCCAATGCGGAGGCCGTCTGGCGTTGCCAGGTTGGGATTGCGCGTGCTGAAGGAAAATACCTCAAACTGGCCTGCGGTGATTTCTAACAGCTTCACCGTCGTATCAGAACCATACTCCAGCGTGTGCACCATGCCGCAGCAGCGCCAATCTTCGTCAGTCTGGCGGGTCGGCTGTCCTAGCGCTTGTCGCACGGCGACCTCAGTTTCACCCAGCCTCACGCCACCCACAGACACCTGCTCTAGCGCCAGAGCGGCAGAGGGCGCTTGTTCCATCAAATCCGGCATTTCTGCGGCCGGGCTGGCCTGAGAGGAGGAAGAAAGGGCGGATGGGTCTGGAGCGATCGCCCTGTCGCTCGTCTCACTCGCAACCGCTGCAATGGGTTCGGCAGTCGGTATCGCGGCAGGTTCGAGCAGGGCAGCCGGGGCGATCGCCCTCGGGTTCTGTCCTGTTTCCGAACTGGCTGGATTGCCGGACTCCAGCGACGAACAGCCCGCCGCCACTAACGCCATCACCAAACCACTAAACATCCCTTGAAAAAGGCGCATCGTCATAGTTTCCTTATAGTTTCCTTGTTGCAGGATTTGTTGCCGGAACAGGCTTTAGGAACGGTATATTGACTTCTACACCCCGAACGTTTGGGTTCCCGGTCACGCTGCCCGTCAAAGCGATCGCCTCCGCCCTAGCTGTCTACGCGCCCATTCGCCTGCCCAATCTTGCCCTGCCCAATCTTGCCCTGCCCAATCTTGCTCCGTTCGATCCCGCCTGGAATTTTCCGCCTGGAATTTATCGTCATGTCGCCTGAGTCGAAATTTCGCGCCCTCGCCAACGCCAGCGCCCTCCAGCGAATTCGCACGCTAGCCCACCTGCTCGACAACGCCATCCCGATTCCCGGAACGCCCTACCGCTTTGGGTTAGACCCGATTATGGGCATGATTCCGGGCGGTGGCGATGTGGTAGGGCTATTTCTGTCGGCATATCTGGTGCTGGAATCGCTGCGGTTTCGCCTGCCGACTCAGACCCTGCTGCGGATGGTCGGCAATCTGGCGCTAGACGGCATTTTGGGGCTGCTGCCGGGGATGGGCGACCTGTTTGACGCCGTGTGGAAATCGAACGCCCGCAACCTAGCGCTGCTGGAAGCCCATTTGGCAAATCCGGGCGAAAGTGAAGCTGCCGATCGCCAGACAGTGGCCCTAATTGCGATCGCCGTCGTTGCCATTGTGGGCGGCATTGCGCTGCTGATGGCGTCGTTGCTGAATGCGCTGCTGGTCGCACTGGGTCTGCTGGGTTAAACGGCAACCCGCTGAAAATGCCCAACCTGAAAATTCCCAAGAAACCTGCCATAATAGTCCAACCATTCCCAAACCCTAGATATGGTTGCCTCGCCCTATGTTTCTGACCTCACCTCCACCACACCTGAGGTCGATCTCAACTTCCAGCTTCCCGACCCTGAGGACGAGCAGCTTTCCGATTACGAGTTTCAGCAGCAAATTGAGGCGGCCTGGCAGGTGTGCGATCGCTTTGATCTGCAAACCGACATCTGGCGCGGGCGGATTTTGAAAACGGTGCGCGATCGCGAAAAACGCGTGGGCAATGCAGGCGGGGCGGGCTTTTTGCGCTGGCTGGCCGATCGCGAAATCAGCAAAAGCCAGGCCTATAACTTGATGGAGCTAGCAGACAGCGCTGACCTGCTGCTGCAAGAGGGGCTGCTGGAGCCAAAGGACGTGAGCCAGTTTAGCAAGCGTGCCTTTATGGAAACGGCCCACGCCGCGCCCGAAGTGCAGCAAATGGTGAGCGAGGCGGCTCATCGGGGCGATCGCATTACGCGGCGAGAAGTGCGGCAATTGGCAGACGAATGGACGGCTGTCACCTCCGACCTGCTGCCCATTGAGGTCAAGGAAAAAGCCGCTGATCACACCCTGCCCACGCGCTATCTGGCTCCGCTGGTGCGCGAAATGGAGAAACTGCCAGAATCTCACCAGATTCACCTGCGAGACGAAGTGGCCGAAAATCCCGATATCGACACCGTCAAGCAAGTTACTGCCGAAGCCCGCTTTTTGGCAAAGTATCTCAACGCCGCCACTCAGGTGCAGGCGCTGAATCGCGACGGGCTAGATCTGGAAAGCGCCCTGGAAGAAGCCATGCGCATCGGCTGCCTCAACAGCACTGCTGACCTGGTAAACCAGGCCGCCCAGCTTGAGCAGGCGATCGCCAAACTCTACACCACCTGGCGGCGCATCGTCAGCCTGTCGGAGCGCGTCTATCTCGACAGCGGCAGCAGCACCCCCAACCTGCGATCGCTCCTAGCGTTTCTCACGCCGCTCTCCGGCGAAATTTTGGAGCTGCAACTGGGCGACCCCGACAGCGGCATGTCTCGCCGCATCCGCCTCAAGGTGCTGGATGAAGCAGAAGGCGACCCAGTTGGAGACTGGGAATAGGGGTTGGGGGTTCAGCGGTTAGGAAAAAGAAAAAAGCCACTTCCGATTGAGCTAGATAGCGCCAAGGCGGCAGGGTCAGAATCACTGTAAAAAATCGACTGTAACTCTTCAGCGCCGGGCGAAATCAGCGCCAGGCGGAGGCTGGGCCTCGTCTGGGCACCGCTCGACGCGATGTTGCCGGCGATACAACCGTCTCCGGTTAAGCGTGTTACTTTAAATATGTGATCCTAAACGGTAATGTAGGGCACGGAAAAAGATTCGGACACACCCACTCAAAGCTGTAGCACGGCCGGCAGTGGCGGTGGTGACAGGTTTTGAAGTGCCTCCCCAAGATGATTGTGGAGGTTTTTTTATGAAATGGATGGGTCGTCAACTGGGCGAGTTCTTTGCGTGGGAGTCCTATCGACACGGTGAGCAAGTGGGACAGGCGATCGCCCTTGAACTGGGAGATACACCTTTCGCATCGGGCATGGCTGTATCTCGGCAGGCTTTGGCCTGGCTATTGCTAGACGGCAGCACGCCCAAGCAGGCTGCGAGTCACCTGGAGCGCTGCTGGTCAGGGCAGGATCGAAACGAAGAGCTACTCTTCCATGCTCAGAGCGCATCTACCTATTTGGGGCAGTTTTGGAGCTAGATCTGAAGCTGCTAAAGGGCTATCCTAGATGGCCGCGTAGACCGCCTGCCCCGCGCTGGCTTTTTCCCGCTGTGCCGCCAGAGGCTTTTCCCGCTGCGGATGCCAGGTCGAGCAGAGTTTCTGTAAATCGCGGGCAGCGTGTTCTTCGGCTTTAGTGCGGGCGGCGGCTTCTCGTTCAGCTTGCTGTTCGAGCCGTTTCTGTAATTTTGACTGGAAATCCTAAGGAAATCTGAAATCAATCGGAAAATTTGCGCTGTGGAGGCTAAAACATAAGCAGGCTTTCTTATCTACTATCCATACAATGCTGGAAACCATTCCCCTTCTCCTGGCAACCCCGATTGCAAAGATTATTCTCGATAAATTCTACGAAAGTATTGGTAGTAAATTAGGGGAAGAGGCAATAGAAGCGGCATCTGCGCCGATTCAAAAGCTGGGGCAGGTGGTGTGGAATCGCTGTTTTAAGGGCAAGCCGGGAACCGATACGCTGCTAGAAGAGGCTGCTAGAGGAACGGAACCTGCACTAACTCAAGTCCGCGATCGTCTACTCCAGGAAATGGAGAATCCGGAGTTCGTCGGGATGGTGCAGCCGCTTGCTCAGGAAATTCATCAGGTCATTGTGCAGATGGAGGATGTGAATGCCAAGAACATGCAGCAAATCTTTGGTGGACAGGGGTTGCAAGTAAACGAAAAGCAGGATCAGCCTATTATCCAAATCCAAGGAAATCCGACCCTGCATTTTGGGAAAAATTGACTGGAGTCGTCGGGAGGGGTACCGACAAAGATAAGCACTCCATATCCCAATAACCTGAGAGGGCGGGGTATCGACCGCGAGAATTTTGTGGGGCGCGATCGCGATCTGGCGACGCTGCATGAGTTGCTGCAAGCCGTCGAGCATCCTCATCTGGTGTCGATTGTGGGGATGCCGGGGGTGGGCAAGACGGAACTGGCGATTCAGTATGGGCGATCGCACCGGGAGGATTATCCGGGCGGCGTCGCATATTTTTCGGCGGCAAACTTTGGGGAAGCAGTTCGGGATTGGATGCAGGCAGAATTTTGCCCCGATCGCGATTTGCGGCATTTGACCAAGCTGGAACAACAGGTTGCCCAGGGCTGGAAAGAATGGCAAGACGTTTGTGGGAATCGTCTGGCGCTGGTGATTATCAATGACGTGCCCAATGACGTAACCAGTTATCGTCAACAAATCGAACCCTATCTGCCCCAGGCAGTATCCGATCGCTTTCCGTTTCGGTTTTTATTGACGAGCCGATCGCGCCTGGTCAGCACTGTCCCCATTCCCGCCCTCGACCTGAGAGAACTCGATCCCGATGCCGCGCTGACCATGCTGGGGCGCTTTGCTGGGGCTGCCCGCATTGAGCGCGATCGCCCTACGGCTGAAACGCTGTGTCGGCGGCTGGCCTACTTGCCTCTGGCGATCGCCCTGGTGGGTTCCTGGCTGAGTGTGGATGTCGATCGCACGCTGTCGCAACTGATTGAGTCGCTGGAACGGCAAGGGCTGGATGCGCCAGCGCTAGAGCGCAATCCCAAAACTATCCAACTGACGGCAGAGAGTGGGCTAAAAGCGGCATTTAAAGTCAGTTGGGCTGAGTTGGAAACCCTCAGCCCGTCGGCACAGCAGTTGGCACGGGTGCTGAGCTTGTTTGCCGCCACAGATTTGCCGTGGGATCTGGTGGCGGGCGTGGTGCAAACCTACGCTAAGAGCAGTTTCCCAGGCATCGCCTCAAAGGAAGCTCCAGGGCGGCGGCAGACCGCTGGCTGGGCTGCCAGATTGCAGCAGGCTTGGGAATGGCTGGTGGCACAGGTGAGCCGCTGGCTGGGGCGTCGTTCGGCCGCCCGTCCGGTTCCCACGAGCCGCGTGCCGATCGCCGATCCGCTGGAGGCACGGGGAACGCTGCTGCGCATGAGCCTGTTGAGTCGCGTAAATCAGGATGCGACTGGCGATCCTGCGACTGGCGATTTGGTGAGGGGCGATCTTGTGAGAGGCGATCGCCCGCTGCTTTATCACCTGCATCCGCTGTTGCGCGAGTTTTTTGCGGAGCAGTGGGCCGGGGCAGACCGGAAAGGCTGGGAACTGGCGCTGGCTGAAACTATTGCCGCACGCGCCGAGCAAGTACCCGCTAATCTATCTTGGGAGCAAGCCGCTGCGTATCACGATTTGCTTCCCCATCTGTCCACCGCGCAGAAAATCTTGCGAAGTCGGGCGTTCAATACCGCCGACCCAGCCACCGCCACTCGCTATCGAACCCAGGCTGACGCCATTGGTAGCGCCAGCTTTCGACTGTCTCGGTCGGTGTTGTTTGAAGTCACCTTTGACCGCGCCAGCAAAGCTCACAATGAGGCCCGAATTGCCGCTGCTGTGGGCAATACCCAACTGGCAAATCAGAGATTTGCGGAAGCTCTGGAAGATTATCGTCAAGTCATTGCCAAAGCCCGTGAGGCGTTCCCAGGAGATAACCTGCAACTGGCGGGCTATCTCCACAAAATCGCCGAGCTGTTTTATGAATTAGGCAGCTACCGCGATGGCATTCCCCCTGCCGAAGAAGCAGTTCGCATTGCTACTGCTAAAGCTACGCCAGTTAAGCTGGCGGTGTATCTTAACAGATTAGCGCTACTGCACGAACACCAGGGAAACTACTCTGAAGCAGAGCTATTAAACCTTAAAGCCCTCGCTATCCGCGAACAGTATCTGGGAAAAGAACATCCTGAGGTTGCCTTAAGCCTCAACAATCTGGCAGCCACTTACGACTCACAAGGACGCTATGACGAGTCAGAGTCTCTACATCTGCGAGCACTCGCCATTCGAGAAGAAAGGTTGGGAAAAAACCATCTTGATGTTGCATTCAGTCTCAACAATCTAGCAACTCTTTACACTGCATTGGGACATTTCAGTAAAGCTGAACCACTGCATCTCCGTGCTCTTGCCATTCGGGAACAGCATTTGGGAAACAATCATCCTGATGTTGCCCTTAGCCTCATGAATTTAGCAAATATTTACCGTGTGCAAGGACGCTATAGCGAAGCAGAAACGCTGTACTTTCGATCGCTTGCCATCCGAGAACAACGGTTGGGAAACAATCATCCTCATGTCGCCTTCAGCCTTATCAATCTGGGCAATGTGTACCACGCGCAAGGACGCTACAGCGAGGCAGAACCTCTATATATGCGATCGCTCGCCATCCGAGAACAGCGGTTGGGAAACAATCATCCTGATGTCGCTTTTAGCCTCAACAATCTGGCAAACACTTACCAAGCGCAGGGACGTTACAGGGAGTCAGAACCGCTATATCTGAGGGCGATCGCCATCCGCTGCGATCGCTTGGGTGAGGCTCATCCAGACACGCAAAGCGTCCGGCAAAACTTCGCGAATATGGTGACTAAAGCTGTGCAGGCGGGGCGGGCAGGCGAGTTGTCCGATCATCCGACGACGCAGGCGTTGATTCAGCAGATACAGCAGGGCAACGAAGGGTAAAAGGGGCCGAGGCGATACAAGACACAGGAAATGCGTGGGCACTGCCAATCCTACAAAAAAGCTGATTGAAAGAGTATTCTAATTTCGGCGTTCATCAAGTAGACCAGCGACAATGCTCAATCTGTTTGACCCGATCGCCAATCTAAAGCCCATCTCTGTCGATTGCCTGACTCTGCTGGAGCCAGACTATCGGCACATTCAGAGTTTACCAGTGGGGCAAGTCGGCACTGTGGTAGAAATCTACGACGCAGAAGACCCGCGCTATTTGATTGAATTTGCAGACCTGGAAGGTCGCGAGTATGCAATGGCAGTTTTGCCCGCCAGCGATGTGCTAGCGCTGCACTATGAGCTGGCGATCGCCTCATCCCAAGTTTGAGGCTGAGTAATGCTTAGCGGCGAGAAAACAGCGCGAAAAACGCGCTAATGGGGTCGAAAAGGGCGACGCAAGCCCACACAAACCCGCGCCCGATCTGCTGCACAATCGAGCGATCGCCTTCTGCCCCCGTTGCCAAACCCTCAAACCCCGCCAGCACCAGCAGCAAAGACACCAGCCGCACCCCCACCCACAGTGGCACAAACACAGCGCTTTCACCACTTGCGCGGGTCAGCGTGGTCACGATGCCCCAGATCAGGTTCAGGAAAACCAGCGCCGCGCCAACCACCAGCGCCCAGCCCGATCGCCGCCATACGCGCCAGCCCAGCCAGAGGCAACAGCCTCCCAGAATGAACGCAACCCAAGGGCGATCGCCCGCTGCCACCAGCATCACGGGTATAGAGGAGCCAATGCCCCAAAAGCCCCACAGCAGCCAGGAATCTTCTGGATTTGCTGTGAGCCACGCCACGCCCGCCAGGAGATTGGCGATGCCGACGAGGCCGAGCGTTCCAGCGGCGATCGCCCGATAAGTTCGCTTTGCCGGTGCGGGAGTTGGTTGGCGCATGATTTGCCCTGTTTGCCCTATTTGCTGATGGTGTCGCGGCTTATGGTGTCGCGTCGTCGCCGGGGATATGGCCCAAATACAAGACCAGGAACTCTCGCGCTGCCGCTGGGGTCACTGTTTCTAGTGCTGCTACCACATCAGGAATGGCGTCTGCCAGTGGGTCGCTAATCTCGTTGACCCAGTGATTGATGGTCGATCGCCCCAGCCCCATCGCCACCACGAGCCTGTTTTGGCTAATGCGGTAAGTTGCAAGCACCTGCCTCAGGGCCTTTCCCGTGCTTGCTATGCTCCCGATCGTGTCAGAGGGACGAACTGAAGTAAATGTTCAGACTTACATACATTTAACATTGAGATGTCTATCTCGATGGCCGTTAATCTTTTGGAACGCCGTTGAATCTGGAAACCAATCTGGTGAATCTGGAAACCAATCTGGAAAATTTGGCGCAATCGGCACAGTCTGAAACGACTCCTGATTCGATGCCAGCTTCTGTTGCGTAATTCAACCAGGTAATCTGGAAGAGTTTGCCAGGGTGGGTGCGTGGCATGGTGTATCGATTGCATCGCGAAGGTATGTTGAACATTGCACAATGGAGTCGGCTCCTCCCCCCAAGTGATGGAAGGTTGTCCTAGGACTCTGGCATCTCTGATTGATTCGGTTTATCAAGCGACGGGCACGAGGCGATTGATGAAAAAGCAACTGATTTGGCTGGCGGGCATTCTGGCAGGCGTGGCGATCGGAGCATTGGCGGCAACGGCGCTGTCGGTGCGGCAGGCGTCGCAGGTGCCCGACTGGTATGCAGCGGAGCCGCCTGTGATCAACACTACACCGGCCTCGCTGTCGCCGGAGGTGCTGGAAAGTCTGGTCGCCAGCGATGCACCCGTGGCGCTGGACGGGCAGCAGGTGAACCAGATCGTGGCAGCGGCGATCGCCCAATCGTCTGAAGGTCAAGCGCTGTTGCAAAACGGCTTGAGCACGACGGTAGAAGATGGCAAGATCAAAGGCGGCGTAGTGGTGAACCTGTCGGAACTGCCCATCGACAGCTTGACGGAGCAAGAGCGGGCGGCGCTGGATCGAGTCCTGGCATTTGTCCCCACGCTGGGGCGACGCGGCGTGTATTTGGGCATTGAGGGCAGTCCGACGGTGCAAAACGGCAAACTGCGGCTGGATGAAGGCATGACCGTGAAAGTCGGCAATTTGAGTCTGCCGCTGTCTGTCGTGGCGGGGCAGCTTGGGCTGTCTCTGGAAGCGCTGGAGGAGCACCTGAATGCCGAGGTAGAATCTCGCGGGATGGAACTGCGGAATGTGCAGGTCGAGGGCGATCGCCTGATTATCAACGGCCAGTCCTGAGTTCCTGCGTCAGTTGGCTACAGATTACTGCGCAGCGAATAGTTGAAATAACCCGCCTCATCCTTTGTCCAAATACAGATGGGCGTCCAGATGACCATAGTGTAGTTGTTGAACTGATCGCGATAGTCTCGCGGAGAAATGCCGGACGCTCGGGCCGCTTTAACCAGCATCCGCCCAGTAGAAAAGCCAATTTTGTGAGCGGCGGTTGCTTCATCCGCTTCATCATCTGCCATCAACAGATCCAGGTAGACATCAAAAATATCTTCAAACTCGCTTTCAAAGCGGGAATCACATAACCAAAAATCTGCTGTATGCCAATAGCGACTGCCATTCTTGACTCGTTCGTAGCGCTTCAGATTGTCCTCCGTCGGCTCAAGCACAAATTGGTTTATATCCACAGTAGACCTTGTTCGCCATTCAATCGGAAGTGATATCTAGGATTGTCGCCAACTTTCAATTTGCAGTCCCGCAACACGCTCAAATTCCCGCTGATTTGCGGTCACCATCATCAAGTTATGCTGGAGTGCGATCGCTGCAATCAAGACATCGTAAGCACCAATGGGTTGCCCTTGAGACCTTAAAGCAGCGCGAATTTGAGCAGCTTGTTCCGCTTCGACAGTGCCAAACGGCAGAATGGTTACAGAAGATAGAATACTGGCGATCGCAGGTTCAACCTTCTGAGCGCGTTGCGGATTGAGTGCCAAACCGTAACGCAATTCCATGACTGTAATTGCTGAGATAGCAATATCAACAGGTGGAGTCTGTCTGAGCCTAGCTGTGGTTCCCGCTTCGCCTTTAATGAAGTCGCTGATGACGCAGGTATCGAGGAGATAACGCATCAAAATAACTCCAGCTCACGAGGTGGAAGGAGTTCATCCCGGTAGGACTCAAACGCCGGAAAGTCAGGGCTTCCTTCGTAAGACAAGATGAACTCCGGCCAATGGGAAGTGAGAGCAGATGAGGGTTGAATGAGTTGGCGTAAGGCTTGCAGGATCAAGGTTTGCAATGGAACGTTAGATTGCTCTGCTTGACGGATCAAGTCTTGTTCAAGGTCTGCTGGTAAGTCGATTGTGATTTGCATAATACATATCCCTAGTGGTCAACTTATTCACTTTTGGGCACAGATTGCTGTTCAGGTTTGATTGGTAAAGATTGTGACAGCGGCAATTCGAGCCGCTACAATCAAACGTTGGTCGCTATTGAAGTTGCCTGTGTGCCCTGAAGCATTGCGGCTTTCACTCACTTCCTCACAAAGAAGCTTGCATCTCTCCCGATAAAGTTCGTGAAGCTTCTGCTCTGGAGGAAATCGCCCGTTATGGCGGCAGTATGTATTTAACAGAAACTTCAGGGTGATTGGTTTGATCGCCAGTGGTACAACATCCTTCTGGTCAATTTCCTTTAGGAAATCATCAGCAGAAAGACCTTCAGCTTTTGCGGCTTCAATAACGTCTACACGGCGAAGTGGGGCTAGTTCATAAATTGCAAAGTTGGATTCTTGCCAAAGATCCTTTAGTCCTTTCTCTAAAATTTCTGGAAATATAAACGTTCGACACGCTATACGCAAATGAAGACGAGGGATGTGATTTTGATATTTTTGTTTCTTCAGCTCATCAATTAAAGCTGTGGCCAAGTTTGGGACGCTCAAACGCCCTTCATCAAGGCTATCCAGGAACAAATGGAGATGATAACTATTCCCCAGCCAATCTGTAAAAGTCTGATCTTTAAACAGATCCTCTTTTAGATTGGTACAGGAGCGGAGATTCAAGTCTAAGACTTGACTGGAATCGCAAATCCTATTTTCGGTGATGATTTTGAGATTTTCTAGTTCCTGAGACTTACCGATACCGGGTTCTCCCAGTAAAACCAGGCATGGAACGTCGGCGATCGCCTCTAAGCTAACCAAGTCTGGATTATACGCTTTGCCCCATTCTGCATCTGGATCATACAGATAACCACCGTCAGCCAGATTGATATTTTCTGACCGAGGGCACCAAAACCGTTTCCACTTGTAGTCTTTTTGCGACATGCTCGATTAGCAATGAGAGCAGAACTTTCTCTCAAGGATAGCTTCCCTCAGAGAGTTATGATTTCCGTATATCTAGAGTGGCGATATGCTAAGCGATCGCCTGACAAGCGAGCGGGGAGATCGAAAACTGTTTCATGGAAATGGCTTACAGTTTCGCTACTCAATCACATTGGCTAGCTCAATCAAATTGCCGTCGGGGTCGCGGATGTAGAGCGAGGCGAGGTTCCCCGTAGCTCCGGTGCGCGGCACGATACCCAGTTCAATCGGCACGCCGCAAGTTTCTAGCCACTGCGCCACGTCTGCGATGGGCGTGTCGGTGAGCAGACAGAGATCGGCGGAACCCGGTGTGGGGTGCTGCGCCTTTGGATCAATCTCTGCGCCCGCTGGATGCAGGTTAATCTTCTGCTGACCAAACCGCAGCGCCGTGCGCCCTTGCCCAAAAGTGATCACCTCCATGCCCAGCACCGTTTGATAAAACGCGCAAGTGGCGGGGATGTCGCGCACCGTCAGCACTAGATGGTCGAGCTGGCGAATCTGAATCATGCCTGTGTGTTAGCTGTTACGGGCGGCCCGCTCTTTGGCCAGCCGATCCACCGTTTCGCCGAGGGCCGCCGTCAGGCTCTTGCGGGTCTGGTCATGATCCGACTGCTCTGCCCGCAGCGCTTGGCTCAGGCGATCGCACTCCACCAGGGCTTGGGCCAGGGCTTGCTGCAAGGACTCTGGCGTCTCCAGGCTGGCAACCTGCTGAGCGATCGCCGGGGGCAGGTCGCCCGTCAGCAGCGGCAAGTTGGGGGTCTGCCCCGCTTTTATGCGGTCTTTCAGATCGGCGATCGCCTGCTGCGACAGAGCGGTTTCAGTCCGCCGCTGCTGCGCCTCGGTTTCATACAGCCGTCGCCAGTTGGCGGCGCTGCTGAGCGCTTCATCTCGCTCTTTGTAGGCACTTTCGAGCTTGTGCTGCAAATGTTTAATTTCGGCTAACCACTGCCTGACATCCTGGGTCATGACTCAACGGCTCCTCCAACCTGAGTGGGTAAATGGGTAAACAGCAATCAGAAGACCGATGTCTTCCTTTTCTATACGGGCAGTGCAGCATCAAAACCGCAATCCATCGAGAACGACTAATGTTCTCTCAACCTGTTTCTCTCAACCTGTTTCTCTCAACCTGTTTCTCTCAACCTGTTTCTCTCAACCTGTTTCTC
>RFIF01000467.1 GCA_003695655.1 Cyanobacteria bacterium J069 | reverse complement strand
CCACTAGAGGAAGCCGCTGCTGCGCCATCTGCGTCTTCTTTGGCTCCCCTGCCTGCCTCGGTGCCGCCGCCACTTTCCCCCGACCTCGCCCAAATCTGGCAAGATGCCCTGAGTTTGATGCACCCGCCCTCGACGGGAATCTTGCTGCGGCAACAGTGCCGCCTGCTGGGATTTGATGGGCAAACCGCCCGCATTGGCGTGAATTCGCAGCCCTTGTTCAACATGGCCAAGAGCAAGTTGCCCAATATCGAAGCAGCGTTTGCAAAGCTCTGCAACCAAACGATTCGCGTGACGCTAGAGGTGGCGGTGGGGAGTGAAGCAGCAGCGGCCCCGCCTGCGTCGGCGAGTGCAACTGTGCCGTCTATGCAGGCGGTGTCGCCGCCCCGCCCAGCGCCCATGCCCACTGCACTAGTCGAGCCATCTGTGCTGCCGGCTGCGTCGGTTGTCCCTAACCCGTCTGCTCCAGCTCCGGCTGCCCCGAGCCGGGTTACTCCTCCAGAAGCGGCATCCACGCCCTCGTCGGCATTGGGTTCTCCAGGGCTGTCGCCGGACTCAGTTCCACCGCCAATTCCCACCTGGGAAGCAGAGGACGACGTGCTGCGGGCGGCCAAGAGCCTCGCGCAAATGTTTAATGGGCAATTGGTAAACCTGGAAGGCGACTTGCCCGGTGGAGATGATCCGGTGGCGGCGGTTCCGGTGGAGGTTGAACCAGCAGATGATGATGATGTGCCTTTTTGACTGGCAGGTGGCTGGCTCGACTTCTGGGGAGGATCGACGGTCGCCCTGGCGAGGTTTAACGAGGTTTAACTATGACAAAGGCAGCGAAAAGTGATGGGCGACGATCGCCATTCGCTGTCGCAAATAAAATCGGTGGGCCTCAAACCGCTGCACGCCAGAATCTAGCGCGACGGACTGGCAGCCGTGGTCCCGGGCATAGTCCACTAGCCAGCTAAACAGCGCCTCGCCATACCCTTGGGAGCGGGCGGTGTGGGTAGTAATCAGGTCATCTACATAGACAAACTTTCCCGCCGACAGCGACTCCATCAGGCGGAATCCTGCGACGGACTGCACGGCATGATTGTCACTGAGATACGCTACCTGATAGCCCTGCTGGGCTTGCCGCCGCACCTGCGTCACAAACTCGCTTTCCAGGAGATGGGAGCGCAGTTCTAGCAGTACAGGAAAGCACTGCAACAGGTCCTGATCGGAAGTCGCGATCGCAATTTGTGGCATGGGTCAGTGTTTGGATAGAAGTTGAAACATTGCCAGTTGAAACATTGCCAGTTGAAGCATTACCGCTTGAAACATGCCGGTTGAAACATTGCGGATAGAGTCTGGTCTGCGCTTCTCGAAAAACGCTCAGGTTGCCCTCATGCTAGGGCTAAAGACCCATGTGAATATAGCGATCATTTGCAGCGAACCGCAACGATGACAATGAATCTAAAGGTAGGCGATCGCTTTCCAGGCGTTACCCTGCGATCCGATCTCACGATTCACAAAATCGATAACGGCTGATTCTTAGCCGGGGTTCTATGCCCAAAACTTAGTCCATAGGGCAATACAGAAACAGGCAGATTGGCTGGAGGGGGTGACATGAGTGCTGAACATATAGCTCAAACGATTCAGTTGATTATTGCGCCAGTGGTACTAATTACCGCCTGTGCGCTGATTCAAAATGCGGTTTTGATGCGGTATTCGTCAATTGGTCAATATATGCGATCGCTCGCACTAGAGCGCCTTAATCTGCTGCGTACTCCAGAAGATTTGTTTTATCTAGAGCGGCTCCAAGAAATCGATCGCCAAATTCCCCTGCTGACCCATCGTCATCGCTTGTTACAACAGACTGTGACCGTGATCTACAGCGCCATTGCGGTGTTTCTTATCAGTATGTTGGCGATCGCCCTGGCTGTCGCTTCCAACGCAGCGGCGATCGCCACAGCCACCCTGGGGCTATTCTTGCTAGGTACGGGAATGCTGCTGGTCGGGGTCTTTTTGATTACCCGCGAAATTCGCATGTCCCATCGCGCCATCTGCTACGAAGTGGGGCGCATTTCCTCGCTGAGCAAGTCTGGGATGATTCACAAATCAAGAATGGCTCAGTGATGAGCTAGCAAACTGCACAACGGCAGGCAGGCAGCCAGCAGCCAAGGCCAGGGCAAGCGAGCCTCGATGGGGGGGGATTGCCCTGGGACGTTGAGCATGGCTGTGTTTTCTACCGTGGGTATCAGCGCTTCGACGCGCTCTGCCAGACGGCTGTGAGAACTGGCATCGCCAAAGGCGGCACAGGGTAAATCAGGCGACTTCAGCGGCGACTTGACGACTTGCACCAGCGCCTCTGCCAGCAGCAGCGGATCGACCCGTTGCGCGGCCCAGCGATCCGCCCGCAGCTCTCGCCACAGCAGCAGCTCCTGCCACAGTGCTTCGGTGTGGGGCAACCAGGCAGTCACTTGGCGCAGCCAGCCCAGCCAGAAAAACCAAAAGGTGTCGCGATAGTAGGCATGGGCCTGTTCATGGGCCAGCACCGCTGCAACCTGTTCGACTGGCAGCGTTTCGAGCAAGCCCTGGCTAACGACTAGGTGGGGCTGCCAAAAACCAACCTGCGCCGCAAACAGAGCGGGTGTATCTAGCAAGTGAGCCGTCAGGCTATTGATGTCTACCAGGGGAAGAGCGCGGAGGGCACGGCGCGATCGCCATATCTGCCAGCCCCAATACAGCAGTGCCACTGCCAACAGCAGCAAAAATGCCGCCGCCAGCCCCCAACCCATTGAACCCACGGGCAGCCCCAGCATATGCCCTTCGCGGCCCATACAAAACACGGCCCCAACAGTACAAATCAGCAGTAGGGGAGCAAACAAGAACGGCCCCAGAGCGGCTGTCCAGCGCTGCGCTGGCGTCACAGGTCGATATTTGGCGACAAGTCGAGAGAGAATAGCGAGGGCGATCGCCCCCATGATCAGCATCAGGTGCATGAGCCATCCTCCCGCGCCCGTCGAGCCGCCTTCAGCCGTTGAGTGATGGCATCGAGCTGTTCCAGGCTGGCAACATCCAAATCATCGGCAAAGGCAGCTACCACATCAGGATTGCTGACGGCCAAAAACCGATGGAGCTGATCGTGCGACTGGAGCATGTGGGCTTCGGCACGCGACACCAGTGGCCGCCACTGAAACGCTCGCCCGTGGCGATCGCACGCCAGCCAGCCTTTGCTCGTCAGCCGATTTAGCACGGTTGTTACCGAAGCATAGGCCAGCTCTCGGTCTGGGTCTGCCAAAATGCGCTCGTGAATGTCTTTGACCGTAGCAGATTCTAGCTCCCAAAGGATTTCTAGAATTTCACGCTCCAGCGGCCCCAGAGAGAGCTGGCGGGGGCGAGGTTCAGGGAGTGCCATGCGTTAGTAAGCGGCTCAGGAATAGTGGCTCAAGAATTGCCCAAATCAGTCTTTAGTCTAACTTGAAATTAAGGCTGTTATATCCATTTGTTTAGCAGGCATCTGCCTAACACTACAGCTAGAAATTAAACTCTAGAAATTAAACTTGGAAGCGCAGATTTTGGTGATTTTAATTTTGGATTGATTTTGCCAATCAGGAGGCGATTAATCGCTTTGATTGTATAAACTTATGCCTTCCATAGAAATATCTAAACAAGCCAAAAAAACTAAAAGAAGATTAAGTAATCTGTCAATTGGCGGGGAGTATTTGTAAACTCTTGTGAAGGAGTGGACTGAAGCCGCATAGGCAGTTTCAGCGCTGTGGCGATCGCCGTTGCAGCGTCGATTTGCGCTGATGAAATGTTGATTATGGAACGAATGTCAGTTGAGACGCTACTAGCAGACTATGCCGCAGGTAGACGCGATTTTAGCTATCTTGATCTAAGCCAATCTGACTTATTTGAATGCAATCTACAAGACATTAATCTTCAGGGGAGTAACCTCAGGCAAGCCTATCTGGCTTATGCAAACCTCAGCCGCGCCAATCTAAAAGGCACCCAACTCCAAGCCGCCGAATTAGGCAATGCCCGGCTTCAATCAGCCGACCTCAAACAATCGGCTCTCGACCGCGCAAACCTATCTCGCAGCATCTTATGCTACGCAGATTTGGCAGGGGCGTCGCTGCGCGAAACCAATCTCCAAAGTGCTGATTTGCGCTACTCAAATCTGAAAGCCGCAGACCTGGAGGCGGCAAACTTGGTCGGTGCAGATCTCCAGCAGGCTAAGCTCGATCAAGCGCACATTGGTCAGTGCAATCTGTTTCGGGCACAGTCGGCCGACCTGAATGGGGCGATCGCCGACGCAGGTACGATTTTTCCAGATGGACATCGGGGCAGTGGGAGTGAAGGAGTGACGGGGTAATGGAGCGAGGGGAAATCCAAAGTTTTTCTCCCCCTCTCTCCTTCTCTCCCGCTCTCCCTCAATCCTCTCCAACACCCCATCACTCAAACAACCCTAGATCCGTCACTGCTCCTTTGCTACTAGAAGACACCAGCGTGGCGTATTTTGCCAGCACGCCTTTGGTATAGCGGGGTTGGGGCGGCTGCCACTGGGCGCGGCGGCGATCGAGTTCTTCATCCGAAACGTTGAGTTGCAGGAGACGGGCGTCGGCGTCGATGGTGATGCTGTCGCCTTCTTGTACTAGCGCGATGGTGCCACCGACATAGGCTTCTGGCGCAACATGACCCACCACCATGCCATAGGTGCCGCCCGAAAATCGCCCGTCGGTGATCAGTCCCACCGAGTCACCCAGACCCGCACCGATGATGGCGGAGGTGGGAGCCAGCATTTCTCGCATCCCCGGCCCGCCTTTTGGGCCTTCATAGCGAATCACCAGCACGTCACCCGCGTTAATCTTGTTCGCCAAAATTGCGGTCAGGCATTCCTCTTCAGAGTTGTAGACCCGGGCTGGGCCGGTGATTTTGGGCAACTTGACGCCCGTGATTTTGGCGACTGCGCCTTCGGTGGCCAGGTTGCCCTTGAGGATGGCCAGGTGTCCAGCCGCATACATGGGATTGCTCCAGGGGCGAATCACGTCCTGATCAGCCCGCGGCTCATCGGGGATGTCCTTCAGCCGTTCGGCAATGGTGTCACCGGTGATGGTGATACAGTCGCCGTGCAGCAGCCCGTGGTTCAGCAGCATCTTCATGACCTGAGGAATGCCACCCGCCCGGTGCAGATCGGTGGCAACGTAGCGGCCGGAGGGCTTCAGGTCACACAGCACGGGCACGCGCTGGCGGATGCGCTCGAAGTCGTCGAGCGTCCACTCGACTCCGGCAGAATGGGCGATCGCCAAAAAGTGCAGCACCGCATTGGTGGAGCCACCCACCGCCATCACCACCGCAATGGCATTCTCGATCGACTGGCGCGTAATGATGTCTCGCGGGCACAGATTCTTGCGGATTGCTTCTACCAGCACCTTGCCCGCCAGTTCCGTATTCTCGGCCTTTTCAGGATCAACGGCAGACATCGTGGAGGAATACATCAGGCTCATGCCCATGGCCTCAAAGGCCGATGACATTGTGTTAGCCGTATACATGCCGCCACAAGAACCCGCACCGGGACAGGCATTCTGCTCGACCGACATCAGCCGCACCTCATCAATGCGGCCAGCGCTATATTGCCCCACCGCCTCAAAAGCGCTCACCACGGTCAGGTCTTCCCCGTCCAGATGCCCCGGCTTGATTGTGCCGCCGTAGACAAACAAAGCCGGAATGTTCATACGGGCCATGGCAATCATCGCGCCGGGCATGTTTTTGTCGCAGCCGCCGATCGCCAGCACGCCGTCCATGCTCTGGGCGTTGCAGGCGGTTTCGATCGAGTCGGCAATCACGTCCCGCGACACCAGGGAATACTTCATGCCCTCAGTGCCCATGGAGATGCCATCGCTGACGGTGATCGTGCCAAAAATTTGGGGCATCCCGCCTGCGGCGCGGATGCCAGCCTCAGCCTTGACCGCCAGCGGCGCAATGCCCATATTGCATGGTGTAATAGTGCTATGGGCGCTGGCTACACCAACAATCGGCTTGTTAAAATCTTCGTCGGAAAACCCGACAGCTCGTAGCATGGCCCGATTGGGACTGCGTTGCACACCTTGCGTAACGACCTGACTTCTGAGGGATTCAGACATGCAACCTATTCCTTGAAAATGCAAAACGATGAAGCGCAAACAATGGGAAGAATCAAAACCGTCAAACGGCTGAGAGTTTGCACCGACTCTGTATCCATACCGCAGTTGCTTTGTTCCTAGATTGGAATCGGGTCGATTCAAACTGGATGACGCGACTGGGGTGCTGGACACCTCTGGCGGTTTAGCATTCAGCTTGCTAACTATTCAGCTTGCTAACTATTCACCTTGCAAGCTATTCAGCTTGCCGACCGCCAGGGAGATGTAGGTTTTACTTGCCGGACGGTTTGTTTTCGATTTGAGCGGCTGTTTGAATGATTATTGATTTGAACGGTTTAGGACTTACGCAGTTGGATGATTTTTCGCGGGCGCAGCCCGCGAAAAATCATCCAGAAT